>NZ_JACIYL010000193.1 GCF_014359955.1 Thermogutta sp.
GTCCGGAACAACCTGGAGATGTTCCAACCGACAACCCAGTCTCTGCAGATCCTGGCGCAATTCATATCCCTCACCGTCGTCGCCGATGATTCCCACACAGTGGATGGTGCCCACGCCCAGGGCCGCCAGGTTGCATACGACGGTTCCCGCCGCTCCCGGGCTATGCCGCACGCGGACGACCTGATGGGCGATTTTCCCGGTTTCCAGGCTGGTCTCCGCCAATCGGGGATCGACATCGAGGTATTTGTCAAGGAAAAAATCCCCCACGACCGCCACACGTCGACTCGGAAAGCGTTCCAGCAGGGCAGTCAGTCGTTCCGGGGTAATTCCCTCGAATCGTTTCACAGGGGCCATGTCTTAGACCTCGCTCGCCTTAAAAGCACTCTTTCCGCGCCAGCCTGCCCGTTCGGGTAAGCCCCGAATCCACCACGACGGCCTGCTTTTGGGTCAGGAAGAGGGCGACTGCCAGCGGCGAATGATCTCCGTGTAAAGGGCCGGCACCGTCTCGCGGTGGTCCCCCTGAACATAAAAACTTTCTCCGCCGTCGGCCACCGTCCGCACAAGGACTGTTTTGAACGGGCGGTAGTAATAGCGCGGATCGTCTTTGGGGGCTTCGCTGCTCCAATCATCCCCGATCGGTACCAGATCAAACACCGCCGTCGTGAAGTGCCGGATTTCCCGCCCTTCCTGCCGCGCCACGTTGCGCGCCATGCTGAGAGCCTTGAGATAGACCTCTGGTCCCGCCACAGCCGAGCCGATATTGAGATACACGCCGCCTTCCAGGTGGGCCACGCTCTCAGTGAAAACGAGAAAATCGGTGTACGAGGCCTGGCCGGTGGCCGCTGCGTCGAAGTTGGGGTGCTCGTGGACGATATCCTGCCCGATGGCCACGTGAACCGTCACCGGAACGCCCAGCCGATATCCCGCCGCCAGAACGCTTGTCTGGCGATAGGGGAATTGTTCTTCTTCGATCATTCGCCCCAGGGCTTCACCAAATCCGATGCCCTCCCGGGCCGCCAGAATCGCGGCCTCGTTGATTCGGCCGGTCTCGCGCCACAGGCCAAACTCTCCCGTGCGAATGTAGCGTGCGACGCTTTCGCAGGTCGCTCCGATGAGGGCCAGCTCAAAGTCGTGAATCGCCCCGGCACCGTTGAGGGCCAAATGTGTCAAGAGACCTTTCGCCATCAGATCGATGAGGAGCGGACCGTTCCCTTTTCTCAGGACATGGGCGCCGCAGAAAGCGATGATGGACGCCTTTTTGGCCGCGGCCTGAACGATCCTTTCCGCAAGAACAGGAATCGCGGGATGTCGAAACGTGACCTGAAGCTTATTCGGATCCAGAAGGATACTGCGGTCCAGGTCGTGGATCCGCTCGCTCAAAGGACGCAACCTCACCCGTGAACGATCAAACTGTCGATAGGGCATAGCCTTTCCCTTTTTCAGCGGGGTGGAACACCGCCAACGGCCATTGACGCATCGTGCGGACCGAAGGGAGACATCGCACCCGGTTGGACGCGGCCGTACCAGGTCATCGTCATGCGGCAGGAACGCGGATTTCTCCCCAGAGATACCCAATGAGTGCCCGCCATTCCCGATAATCCGGGATGACCACATCCGCTCCCACACCGATCAACCTGTGACGTTTCCACGGGTCGGGCTTGCCACTTTTCTGGGCTTCGTCACTGGCCACCGCCACGGCGGTTCCCCCGACCTCCTTCACATTCTGGATTTCCACATAACCGTCGCCGAAACCGAGAAGTTCCCGGCCGGTGATTCGGTTGGTGGTCAGAATCTGTTGAATGACCATCGACTTGGAGAATCGTTTGTAGTCGTCAATGGCCCCGTAGATGTGAGAACCGAAATATTTATCCAGTCCCAGCAGCCGGGCTTCGTCCTGGACATAGACTTCATCGGTGCCGCTGGCTAGGTACAGTGCTACTCCGCGGCGACATAGTTCTTCCAGCAGGTCAATCGCACCGGGAACGAGCATGTCCTCGCGCTTCACTCGTCCACACCGGAGCCCTTCGCGGCGGTGCTCGATGCGTGCCATGAGACGCTCGTGGTAGATCCGCTTGTATTCGGTGGGCTCGAGTGGTCGGCCACCCCGTCGGGCCACCTCTTCCGCCAGCCGGATCATCTGATAAATCGTCTGCTTCCCTGTCAGTTCGGTCACAAAGTTCCGAACCAGTTCCTCGAGCTCCTGCGGTGTCTCCTTGGTCCCAGTGGCCAGCAGGATCTCCACCATCATGGGGATCATGACGTCCGGCCAACCCTCCCGAATCAGGCTCAACGTCCCGTCGAAATCAAACAGCGCATGTCGATAGATGCCCGGGCTATCGATGGGGCGAACAATTTCGATCCGCGTTCCCGGGATGAAGATCGATTGTGGGGGTGGGGCGACCGCCGGTCGGTAGTCAGCTTCCTCGTAGATGTGCTTGTTACCATCCATCATTTTTGAGTGCGTGGAGCCAGTCGCGGAAGGGGACTGCCGCTGCCCTGTTTCAAAGTTCGGGGAAGCTCCGGGATTGGGACGGCACGGTGCGCGATGACATGCGACGACCGCTCATTTTACTCTGGACAAAACTGGTTGTTCACTCATCGGGAATAATCGCCACTGCCCTTATTGGTGAACCATCCCTGCCCACCAGTTTGAGCGGGAAACCCGCAAAAATAAAATCCTGGGGTAGGGCGTCGAGATTGGTCAGGGCTTCCACGAGAACAATCTCGGCTCCCGGGGCCAACAAAATCTGGTGTACTTCGCGACCGGCGATTTTGCTGGGGGTTGGCATATCAATGCCCAACAGACTGATGCGGCGAGCGGCGATCCACTGCGCCGCCTCTACTGTAAGAGAGGGCAGATCGGTGAAGTACTCGGGCTGGCCAAAATGGCGGTACCAACCCGTCCGGCAGATGACGCGGCTTCCTTCCCGAAAGTATTTGGCGAACGGCTGAAGCATATCGGGGGTGATGGGCGTTTTGGGAGGAAGTTCGCCGTCCGGCGCCAGGTCCACGAGAGTGGCCGGGCCATAAAACCGTTCCAAAGGCACCTGATCGATCGGACGGCCTTCCTTCAGAAAATGAAAGGGCGCGTCGCAGTGCGTTCCTTGGTGCGTGCCCATGGTGATCTGCGTCACGTTACATCCATCCTCGGGAAGCCGCCGGTAAAACTCGATGCGGAGTGGCGGATCTTTCGGATAACTCGGCGCTCCGTCGGTCAAAGGAAGTGAAAGATCGATTATTTTCGCCATGGTGTCCCTCCAACTCGGTCGTGGTAACTTCGTAAGCGTTTTGTCGCAACGAAAATGAGCCGAAGCGGCCACGGGATTGAATTGAAAGGCCCGGTTAATTATGGCCTCCGTGATCACTCGGAAGGGCCGCTGTCGGACAGGCTCAGCTAGTGGTAATCCCTCCATTATGACCCCAGGCGCCCAGGTGATACAGCGGCCGAGCCGCGCTTTATGCTGGCAACAGACAAGTCTGTGGGACAGCCCATTAAACACTAGTAAATATGTCGTATTTCGCCGCTTGACCCCCGTTTGCCGTCTGCCTATTCTTAATACAGCAATTGTTGCTGACGAAATTTCTGTGACGCCCCGAAGAAAGCGAGAGGAGGATGAACATGAGATACCTGATTGCATTGGTCAGCTTGAGTGCAGGAATTATCGGGGGATCGATCCTCTTTAGCTCCTCATCCACGACGGGCGACGAAACGTCGGGCCAGTGCCCGGTGGTCAACGCGGTGGTCGGGGGTTGCTGCGGTGGCGGAGCAGCTTCTGAGGTTGCAGACAAGAGTGACGGCGAGAATCCCGCCTGCTGTGCCGGCAAGACATGCGAGAAGGGTGAATGCAGTGCCGCGAGTTCTGCCCAGGGGGAGGCGTCCGTTCCCGCTCAACTGACGGCCCTTGAAGGGGCGTCCAAGTCCAAGAAAGGCCCCAAGATTGAATGTCCGGTAATGGGCGGTGAGGCTAAGAAAGAGGTTTCCACCGAATATCGCGGTGGCAAGATTTTCTTCTGCTGCCCGGATTGTGTCGACGAGTTCAAGAAGCATCAGGATAAGTACGCAGCTAAGGCCAATCAGCAACTTGTGTTGACCAAGCAGTATGTGCAGAAGGCCTGCCCACTGACGGGGCGTCCCGTGTCCACGGAGCAGAAGGAAGAAATAGGGGGTGTGGTGGTCCACTTCTGCTGCAAGGGATGTGCTGGGAAGATTGGAAAGATGGCCGATGCAGAGCGTTTCAATGCAGTCTTCGGCAACGCGGGCTTCGAGAAAGGGTTTGAACCTCGCAAGAAGGAAGAAAAGAAGCAAGGTTGATAGTTAACTCTTTGGTAGTGATGCTGTCCGGATAAACCCGTTCCCCTTTGTCCCTCCCGGAAGCGGCCGCGTCCCGAATGGATTGTTTGGGACGCGGCTCTTATTTTCTTGGTGCCGAAAACCGCATTCCCCAGCACTTTTTGAAAACTTTTCTTTGACGGGAGGCTGACGAGGATGTTTGACGCCGAAGATTTGTCGACCGCCCTGCTCCATGTTTTTCGTCGCCCCAACTCATCCGGTGGAATGGAGATCTGAGCTCGCCGCCGTCTCACCGTCCAGTTTTTCTTGGATTGTTCTCACATCCGGAAATCTCGGCGAGCACTTCCGCCAGGGCGTTGGCAGGTCGGTCCGTCTGAGAAAATTGTGTCGATTCGTTCCGTGACATGAAACGTGAATATTTCTGTCAGCCCCGGCCGACATTTTGCGTGACCAGAAAAAATGACCTAAATTTTCACTGGGACCCGGTTCGAAGATACCGGTTCGGAATGAGATGAAGGGGCGATCGGATGGAGAAATCAGTCGGAGAAACGTTTGGCAAACGCGGTGAGGTTTTTGTTTGCGGCGGCCGGTACGGCGAATCTCATCGATCGGACCCACCAAATTTGTGTAATTCGGAAAGAGAGCGAGGGAACCAGCCATGACGATAGGCGAGCCTTCCCTGGTTGATGCCTGGCAGCAATGGGGAACTGCGGAAAGTTCCGGTTTTGTGGAAATCTGGCCGATGGGATCCTCGGTCACACCCGCGGATTCAAAGTGCCTCGGCTTTCTGACCAAAAGTTTCGGGACGGATTTTGCCGTGTTCAAAGGGGAAACCGGGGAGCTTCTCGCCAAGCCGGAAGAGCCGTCGATCGATTGGGAACAGTTTGGCATACTCTGCCGGGTCGTTGCAACTCGAGGTCAGCCCGAGATTATTTGGGAAGAGCCGCCGCTGACAGCACTCGCCGTTCCTTTCCTTGCCGAGGACGAATGGCACGTGGCGGCCGCTGTTTTCATGACGGCATCGTTGCCGCCCCAGGATTCACTCAAGCTCCAGGCGGAGCGCCTCGCGACCAATACCGCCAGTCTCCACCGTTGGGCCGCGCGCCAGCGCGTCTGGGATCCGCAGATTCTGCTGCAGGTGGCCCAGGCTTGCCGTGAGCACTTCCTCACACTCCATCGCATCAAGGACCTGGAAAGTCAGGCGGACGAAATGTCCATGCACCTGGCCGGTGTTTATGAAGAAATCAGCCTCCTCCACCGATTAACCCGCAATCTTCGCCTTTCCAAAACAGATGAAGAGCTCGCCAAGATTGCCATCGACTGGCTGATGGAGG
The DNA here is from genome assembly GCF_014359955.1 of Thermogutta sp. Classification (GTDB taxonomy): domain Bacteria; phylum Planctomycetota; class Planctomycetia; order Pirellulales; family Thermoguttaceae; genus Thermogutta. The sequence goes on from NZ_JACIYL010000193.1 coordinate 5,626, forward strand.
TGGTCCCAGCGCAGGGCATCGGGCTGGTCCTTCTTCCTGTGGACTCAACCGACGAGAACTACATCGGAAAGGTTCGCACACAAAACGTGTTGCTCAAGGCGGGGGATTTGCCGCTGACCGACGAGCAATTCTGCTCCCTGATGGAGCACTGGAATGTTCGCAAAGCGATCGACCCTCTGGTGCGGAACTGTTCCGATCCCTTCACGTTTGAAGGATTCACCATCCGCAATGCTATCGCCGTCCCGGTGACCGAGGGTGAGAATCTCCTTGGATACCTGGCGGCTTTCAATCATCGGCAGGGTCACCAGTTCGGCAGCATGGAGGCCAATTTGCTTCACTCCGTGGCGACGATTATCGGCGTCCACAGTGCCAACCTGGAGCTTTACCGCCAGCAGTCGATGCTCCTGGCGGGCGTGATCAGGGCGCTGACATCGGCGATTGATGCCAAGGATCCGTACACATGCGGTCACAGTGACCGCGTTGCGCGGATCGCCGTACGACTGGCGCAGGAGATGGGCTATCCGCCCGAAATGCTTTCCCGGGTTTACCTCGCAGGACTCCTTCACGATATTGGCAAAATCGGTGTGAATGACGCGGTGCTCCAGAAGCCCGGCAAACTCACGGATGAAGAGTTCGACCACATCAAAACACATGTGGAGAAAGGGCATCGGATTCTTTCCGGCCTCAAGCAACTCGATGATATTCTGCCTGCAGTGCTGCATCATCACGAGTCGTGGGATGGGACGGGTTATCCTCACAAACTGGCCGGCGAGGCCATACCTCCTATTGCCCGAATTGTCGCAGTGGCCGACGCCTACGAT
>NZ_JACIYL010000194.1 GCF_014359955.1 Thermogutta sp.
CGAACTGAGAGAACGGATCCTGGCCGTCAAACGCGAGATGGGCCCACGACTGCTCATCCTCGGCCACCACTATCAGCGGGATGAGGTGGTTGAGCTTTCCGACCTTCAGGGGGACAGTTATCGCCTGAGCGCCCTGGCGGCTGAAAACGAAGCCTGCCGGGCCATCATCTTCTGCGGCGTCCATTTCATGGCGGAGACTGCCGACATCCTGGCCAATCGGCCGGAAAAGGTAGCCCAGCGCGGGGAACGCATCCCCGTCATTCTGCCGGACATGAAGGCGGGCTGTTCCATGGCCGACATGGCAGAAATCGACCAGGTGGAAGATTGCTGGGAGCAGTTGAGTCAGGTCATCGACATTTCCGAAGTCATTCCCGTCACCTATGTCAATTCGTCCGCCAAACTCAAGGCATTTTGTGGACGCCACGGAGGCACCGTGTGCACTTCTGCGAACGCGGATGTCGCTCTTCAGTGGGCGCTGTCCCGGGGACGACGCGTTCTCTTCTTTCCTGACCAGCACCTCGGCAGAAACACCGCCCTGAAAATGGGCATTCCCTTAGAAGCGATGCCAGTATGGGATCCCTATGCCCGAGAATTGGGTGGCAATTCCCGGGAGGCCATCGAAAAGTCCACCGTCATCCTCTGGAAAGGCTACTGCAGCGTCCATCAGATTTTCCGCCCGGAACACGTGGACTATTTCCGCTCCAACTATCCCGGGATCAAAATTCTTGTGCACCCCGAGTGCATGAAGGAGGTCGTGGAAAAGGCCGACGTCGTGGGATCGACGGGCAAGATCATTCGGGCGGTGGAGGAGGCCCCACCCGGCACCAAATGGGCCATCGGCACCGAGCTTCACCTCGTCAATCGTCTGAAGAAGAAGCACCCGGAACAGGAAATCTACTTCCTCGCCCCGGTCGTGTGCATGTGCTCGACGATGTACCGCATCGACCTGCCCCATCTCTGCTGGGCCGCGGAAAACCTGGCGGCCGGCACGCCGGTCAACGTCATTCGCGTTGATGACGCCACGGCCAAGGATGCCCTGGTGGCCCTGGAACGTATGCTGGAACTGAAAGGCCGATGACCGGCAGAACTGCTCGGGGCTGTGAGTTTTTACACGCTGGCGACGGTTGGTGCTCGCGGGATGGCGTGTTCCCCCGAACCCCGCGACCCGTTGCAATTTTCCGATGTCTCGACTAGCTTCAATGGTAGAATACTCAGCCTGGTTTGGCCTGTCCCCGTCGTTGGTTCGATGTCCGGGCAGGCGACAGTTTATTGCTCAGAATCCCCGCATGAGAAAGACCCCATCCCACCGAACTGAAGGGCAATCATGGGTGAACGAGCGCGTTCGCTGACGCAAGCCCCCGCCGGCCGACGCGGTCCCGGCTTTGTGGACGAAGAAGGCCGGTGGGTCACTTTGAAGGATCCCTGGATCGCAGCGTTTCTGGCGTGGCTGCTGCCGGGCCTTGGTCATTGGTACCAGGGCCGCCAGGCCAAAGCCATCCTCTTCTTTGTGTGCATCATGGGGCTGTTCATCTACGGCTGCTATCTGGGGGGAAATCGCGAGCTTGGATATGCCCGAGTGGTGTACGCCTCGTTCCGGCCGGGAGACATGCGGCTGTACTATCTCTGCCAGATCGGTGTGGGCCTGCCGGCCATGCCCGCCCTCATCCAGGCCGCCCGGGTGCGACAGAACAAACCGCCGTTATGGAATAACTTCATGGCCCCGCCGCGACTGGGCACCGACGACGATAATCCGCCGACGCTGTCGCGGCTCTGTTACGAGCTGCACGCCTATTTCGATCTGGGAAGCCTGTACACGGCAATCGCCGGATTGCTTAATATCCTGGTGATTTTCGATGCATTCGGCGGGCCGCTGTTCCCGGAGTCCCCCGCCCGCAAAGAACAGGAGGCCGCCCAGGACTCACCGAGCACCGCGGCCCCGGCAGAAGCGAGTGAGACACCCGGTGCGAAGTAACGCCGAGAAGTCACGCAATTCTTTATAACGCAACGCAGGAATCGCCCGTGTTATGACTGTCAATTACATGTGGTATCTCGTACCGCTCCTCATCGCCGTGAGCCTGGTGTATGCCGGCACCCGACAAGAGGCCATGCCGGCGGTGTTGCGGCACGGAGTGAAGACGCTCGTCTGGATCGTCGTTTTCATGGGCATCATCGCGGTGATTCTCCAGGTCCTCGATGCGTTCACCTGAACGGTCGAGCCATCTGGGGCGTCACCCAAAGCAACCAAGAACGGCGACTTGATTACCAATTGTTTTTGCTCGCATCGGGGCAGTGCCACCGCGATCGCGTCAGGTTTGAAGGGCCCCTCACGGACCGGTGGACTCTCTGACAGAAGGTTGGCCGCTCTTTCCCTGCGGTTTCCTGCGCCCACAGCGTTCGGAAAGGGCGAGTTTCACAATGACCGCCACCGCTTGAAGTCCTTCCCGCCAGGTGATCTTGGAGGCTCCCTCCCGCCGGTCCACAAACGTGATGGGCACTTCACAGAAAACGGCCCCAATCTTCCGCATGCGGTAAAGGATTTCCTCAAAAAATGCGTAGCCCGACGAACAGAACTCGTTGAAATCCAGTCGGGCAAGTGTCGCCGCTCGGTAGCACCGGAAGTTGCCACTGCAATCGCGGACGGGCAAGCCGAGCATCAGTCGCGCAAACCAGTTGATCGCGCGGCTCATCAGGTGACGGCGGAGGGGCCAGCCTTCAATCCGGCCGCCGGGGACATAACGGGAACCGATCGCCACGTCCACCTTCGGCCCATCAGCCGGTTCCATGGCAGCCAGCAGATTGGGGAGCCTCTCCGGTGGATGGCTGAAGTCGGCATCCATGGTGACCACGTAGCGATACCCCTGGGCGATCCCTTCGCGAAGCCCCGCGATGATCGCCGAACCAAGACCCTGCTTCCCGGGTCGATGAAGACACCGCAAGCGCGGATCCCGGCGGGAATATTCCTCGCACCACGCGCCTGTGCCATCGGGGGAATTATCGTCCACCACAAGCACATCCGCGGCCGGCACCGCGGCGAAAATGGCTTCCAAAAGCGGAGGGAGCGTTTCCCGCTCGTTGTAGGTTGCGATGACGATAAGGCACTCGCCCTGATCCACCATACGTACGGGTCAACATCCTGTCATTTTCAGAAACGGTCCCCAACACCTTCCCGGAACGCCCTTTCTTTGCCTCAAGCGTCGCGCGGCTTTTGACTCATTGTGAAGACAGCTCGAGCGACAAGCAACACCGGCGGATCGGAGGGACCTTCCTGGCAGGTCCGTTTCTCGGCGTTGGATATTCCGCTTCGCACCACCGGGCACAACAGGCGACGCCGGGGACAGGGATTCGGTTGGGTGCAGCGATCCAGAACCGGAAGACCGTTCAGGAAACGGGTGGCGCACTCTCTCCCAGGCCCTGTGGTGCGTCATTCGGACGCGTCCTGCGACACGGGCGACAGAGGTGACGCCACAGGCTCGCTCATTTCCCAAAGTGTCCCCTCCATGGTGGCGAGCTTCATCGAACGCTGTGGGCCACGAAGCGTGGGACTGGCCCGTCGGGCGTGTTCGATCCATCTCCCTGGGGCAATTCCAATGAGGACCGTCATAATCGCGCACAGCGCGACGGCGAACATGGCCGGCAAGGCACCCTGCCGAAGCTGGAGCGTCCGCCCTTCCTGGCCTGCGGTTTCACCGGGAGCAGTGGCAAAGAACATCGTGCCCACCACCCGCAGATAGTATGCGGCGGCGATGGCCGCGTTGACGGCACCCACCACGGCCAGGAAGACGAGGCGGGATCTCGCGGGCCCACCACCGGGAACTCCTCCGACATCCAGGGCGCTGAAGAACACGGCGAGCTTCCCCCAAAAACCAGCCAGCGGCGGTATCCCTGCGAGACTCAGCATAAAGATGGCCAGGGACCAGGCCAGCAATCGCAGATCCATGTGAGGTGCATAGGCCAGACCACGCAGGTCGTCGAGCGTTTCCACCGGTCGATCACCGAGTCGCAGTGTGCCGAGCACGGCAAACGCGCCCAGCGTCGCCAAAAGATACACGATGAGATAGAAAAGCAACGCCGCCGCTCCATCCCAGGGATGTCCCTGGGGAGTGGCGTACGTCATCGCTACGGTGAGGCCGATGAGCATGTATCCCGCATGGGCAATCGACGAATAGGCGAGAAGTCGCCGCAGATTCGTCTGCCACAGGGCCAGGACATTTCCCAACGTCATAGTAAGCACGGAAAGCGCCAGGACCACCTGCCATGCGCGGTCCGGTCCTCCGAACATTCCTTCCAGCAGGAGCCGCACCAGCACCAGCATGCCCGCCGCTTTGGGCAGGGCCGACAGCAGAGCCGCATTGCGGTGAGAAGTCCCCTGATAGACATCGGGAGCATAAAAGTGAAACGGCACGGCGGCGATTTTGAAGCCGATTCCCGCCAGGACGAGCACCACCGGGATGGCCCCGATGACACCTGCAAACACGCCCTGTGCCCCCGCGTGCATGAGCTCCCGCAGCGACAGCGTGCCCGCCAGGCCGTACACAAAGCTCAACCCATACAGGAACACAGCCGAGGAAAGCACGCTGAGGTAAAAGTACTTGGTGGCCGCCTCTCGATAATTCGGCCCTTCCCTGTCGACATAGAGAAGAATGTACGACGCGACGGAGATGAGCTCCAGTCCAACGAACAGGAGCACCAGGTCTTCCGCCCGAGCCACCAGCGCCAAACCGACAATCCCCAGGAGCAGACTCCCCAATCGCTCGCCTTCGTGTTCGCTTTCCTGTCCCGATGAGCCGGCCGTCAGTACGAGGATCAGTCCCACGGAAAAGGCCAGCCCTCGGCCGAACACAGCCAGCATGTCTTTGCTGGAGACGAGAAATCCCTGCTGGAGATAGAACAGCGCCACACCGGCCACCATCCCGACGAGGGCCAGTGTGTAAAACCAGCTTCGCCGTACCTGGAAAGGTCCCAGGATCAGGCACAACAGGGCGACGATCGTGAGCACGATTTCAGGAAGCCAGTCAGTCATCATGGTCGGTCGGATGATCAAGTATCACGTGTCCTGTGCCGGAGATTGCGTCGGCAAGTTGCTCTTCACTTCCAGCAAGCGGCGTCAGTTGGTCGGTCGGTACGTCCCCACCGGGCGATTGGTGTGGTCCAGGAATAATCGCTCGGTCCGCCATCTGGGCAGGCGCAGGTACCACCAGGGACTTCTGAACCGACTTCAGGGCGGGAGTCATGCGGCTCAGGAAAAACTGCGGCTGAATGCCGATCCACACGATGAAGACAACCAGCGGTGCAAGAGCCAGCACCTCGCGGAGGGACAAGTCGCGGACGCCGTGCTGCCCCGCGGAGACCGAATAAGTGTGCCAATCCTCCGAGGACTCGGCCTGCTCAGCCGCCGCACCATCCCGGGCGGCCACACTCTCCGAAGGTGGTTCCCGAAGTGCCCCGAAGAACACACGTCCCACCAGCGTCAACATATACCACGCGCCGAGCACCACCCCCAGTGTGCCCGCCACAGCGAGGGCCCATTCCCACCCTCCGACGTGCCATGCCCGCTGGAACATCCCCACGAGAACCAGAAATTCCCCGGCAAAACCATTGAGGCCGGGCAGACCAATGCTCGAAAATGTGAGCACAAACATGAAAAACGCCAGACCGGGGAGCTTCAGGGCAAGCCCGCCAAAAGATTCGATCTTCCGTGTGTGATACCGTTCGTAGATCATCCCCACCAAGGCAAACAGCCCACCGGTGGCCAGTCCGTGGTTGATCATCTGCAAAAGTCCACCGTGCAGCCCGAGGGAATTAAGCGTGAAAATTCCCAGCATGCAGAACCCCAGGTGGCTCACGCTGGAATAGGCGATGAGGCGTTTGATGTCGCGCTGGGCAAAAGCCGTCAGGGCTCCATAGACAATCCCGATCGCTGACAGGGCGAGAATCCAGGGGGTCACCGCCGCGGCTGCATCGGGCACCATCGGCAGGACAAAACGGAGGAATCCATACCCACCGACCTTCAGCAGAATACCGGCCAGCAAAACGCTCCCCGCGGTCGGGGCCTCCACGTGAGCCAGCGGCAACCACGTGTGAAGCGGGACGAGCGGTACTTTCACCGCGAATCCCGCGAACAGCGCCCAGAACACCCAAAACTGGAAAGCGAGCGGTAGTTGCCCCCGTTCACGGAGTTCCGCCAGCCGTTGCGTCAGTTCGGGAATGGAGAATGTCACCACTCCTGAACCGCTCGCGTAGGCGTTCCAGATCACCAGGGCCAGCAATCCCAAAAACGTCAGCACACTGCCGGCAAGCGTGAACAGGAAGAACTTCATCGCTGCATAACGGCGTTCCTCGTGTCCCCAAATCCCGATCAGGAAAAAGAGGGGAATGAGCGTCGCTTCAAAAAACAGATAAAACAGAAGCACATCGCGGGCCACAAAGACCCCCAGCATGCCTGTAT
>NZ_JACIYL010000195.1 GCF_014359955.1 Thermogutta sp.
CGGGAGCGTTCAGCGCGGGCGGCGAGGTTATTTTCACCAGAGTTCCTGGAGCAAATTGCCAACCACGCGGTCCATGTTGTGGAGACCGTGGACGAAAGACGCGAAGCGTTGCGACAGTGTCTCCAGGAATTGCAACCGCACCATCGCGATTTGCTGAACCAAAGATACTTCCAGCAGATGAGCACCGAGCAGATCGCTCAACTCCGCGGAAAGTCGGTCGAGGCCGTGCGGCGGATGCTCCACCGTATTCGCATGGCCGTGTTGAAGTGTATCCAGCACAAATTGCGCACGGCGGAAGAAACCGCCTGAAAGCGGCGGAATGAAATTTCGAATCGGTTGAAACGCCCATGACCCCGGAAGAACACTCGGCCCTCTGCCAACTCGTGGACGCCCTCGTCGAAGGACGGGGCAGCGAGGAGGATGTGCGCCGCCTCGAAGAACTGGTACGCACTCCCGAGGGCAGAGAGCTGTACATCGACTATGTGCTGCTCCTCGGAGAACTCCACTGGGGCGCAGGGGGCCTGCTGGAGGTCCCCAATTCGCCGATTCCCGAGAATCTTTCGGGAATCCGTGCCGAGGTCGCCAGAAAACAATCTTTCGCCGGGCAGAACAAAATAACCCGACGTCTCGTTGCCTGGGGGCTTGTTGGGATGGCTGCCGCCGTGGGCTTTTGTCTGGCTCTCCTTTGGAGGTGGCACGCTTTCCTCACGCCGGAAATCACTCGTCTTCCAGAATCACGGATCGCCACCTGCGTCGATGTATTCGAGGCCTCTTTCGAAACTCCGCACCTTACAGTGGGAAGTCCGCTCCAATCCGGTGATATCGTCCGTCTGCGTTCGGGGCTAGCAGCGTGGCGGGACCAACACGGAACAACCTGGACTTTGGAAGCGCCCGCCGTCCTCCGCGTTGATGACGCCCAAAATGTGACGCTCACTTGCGGCAAAATGGTGGTCCAGCTCGCGCCGGGCTGTCGCGGTTTTCTGGTGAAAACACCCCATGCGAGAGTTATGGATCGTGGGACGAGCTTCGCCGTGGAAGTGACATCGGAGGCGACCCGGGTGCACGTTCTGACAGGAAAGGTGGCCCTGGGAGCGCTCCAGCCGGATGGTGGAGACATTCGGGAACTCGGAAAAGGACAGGCGGCGATGGTGGGTTCCGCCGGCCGAGTGGTCACCATTCCCTGGGGCGGCCACCGGTTCTGGGCACACATTCCGAAGAAGGGATCTGTTGCCGCCTGGCGTTACGTCGCGCTGCATGATCCCCATATCTGGTTGTCAGCCGACTTTGAACAGGAAGCCGCTCTGTACAACCACCGCGATGGTCATGTCGGGACCATTTTCCCGGTCAGAATGCGGGGTACGTTTTCGGACGTCTCCGCACAATGGGCAACTGGATATGGCGGGCAATCGCGGGCTGTGCGAGTGATTCGCGCCAACCGCGATGGCAATTCCAACGGGCTGGGATGGCAAAGCGAGGAGCCGCTGACGTTTCCAAATCGCTTCACTGCAGAGATCATTTTCCGGTTCGACGGCTGGCCAGAGGAATCGCCCGAGGCTGTGGGAAGCCTCCTCGCCACGCGGCAGGACGCACACCGCTGCGGATTTCTGCTCGCTGCCGTGCCGTCGGAAACCGGGGCCCCAAGTGAGGCCGCCCTGGCTCACCTGCTCGTCGCCGATCAGAATTGGGCTCAAACCCGGGGACGCCTGTCTGCCGGGCACTGGTATTTCGCCGTCGTGACCATTCAGACAGATGAACAGCGGAACTCCACGCACGTGTGCACCTACCTTCAGGATTTGACGGCTTACGGCGAGCTGGAGAAAGTTTTCGACGGATGGGTGGCCGGGACTGTACCGTCCGGTACGTTGGGAATCGGGAAGGGCTTTGATGCCCGATTGGCCCATGCCTATCCATTTCCTGGCGCGATCGATGAGGTTGGCTTCTACAATGGAATTATGGAGGAGGAAACGATCCGACGTCATGCGGATTTCCTCGTTACTCAAGCGACTCCTGCTGGGGCAATACCGCTCCCCAGCGAGGCAGCGGAGGGGAGCGATATTGGGGATCCACTGATCCACACAAATAACGGAGCCATACCCCTGGAAAAACCGTCGTCAAAATAAGCGTTTTCCGGTGGACGATCGGGGTCGGGACGGAAAGAGTCGTTGTGTCGTAGCTTAAATGAGACGCGAGGTGCCATCATGAACCGCCGATTGCGAACGCATTCCCGTCGGGAGTTTCTTCAGGTGACCGGTCTCAGTTGGGTCATCGGTCAGGCCGGCGGAGTGGCCGTACCTGCCCTTGTCTTCGGAGAGGAAAACTCAGGGCCAATTGACTGCGGTCCACCTCCCAAAGCGGCACCGCAACACCGCACCGGGGGTGAATCATTCCCGCCGCTCCCGCTCCCCGTCACACCCTTGCGGCGCACGGAAAAGAAACGTCCGCCCAGTCCGCCTGCTCTGATCGGAAAAATGGCCCTGGGAAGTGTGCGCTGGATCACCCGCGATGGCAAACGGGTCATGTACCGGGACTGGATGACAGACCCCGCCGATGTCAACACCCTCCTTGAATGGACCAACGAAAAGCTGGGAATCCACTATCGGGCGGTCGAAACAGACTTCGCCCATTTCTCTTTCGATCCCCGGGAGTTACCGGCCCTGTTGTTTGCCGGTCATAATAGTTTTCAATTGACGGACGATGTCCGCGCGAAGCTTGCCCGATATGTCATGGATGGTGGCACCATCATCGGCGACGCGTGCTGCGGCTGGAACGATTTTGCGGAGTCGTTCCGTCGTGAAATGGAGCTCATCTTCCCCGGTCGGCCATTGCGAAAAATGCTTCCTGAAGAGCCAGTATTTTCTTCCTACTACAAACTGGGCAACTTCACCTACCAGAAGGCGGACGGCTCTCGGTACGACGACGCTCCGTGCCTGGAGTCGATTGATTTCGGCTGTCGTTCCGGCGTGATCTTTTCCCCGGCCGATATGACGTGTGGCTGGGACGGTCACGACCATCCCCGCGGCCTGCGTCTGGTCATCGACCTGGCACGGCAGGTAGGGGCCAATTTGATCACGTACATTCTGGGAAGTTACCAACTGGCACGCTTCCTGAGCACCACTAAGGTGTACTATGAAGCCGAGGCTCCGACGCGGGACGATTTCGTCTTCGCGCAGATCATGCACGAGGGCGACTGGGATCCCGACCCGTCGGCCGTCCACAATCTGCTCAAATTCGCGCGCGATAATTCCACCCTGGAGGTCAAATTCAAGCGGCAGAACATCCGCCTCACCGACCCGCAGGCGGCCAACTATCCGCTTCTTTACATGACAGGACATCGGGAATTCGTCTGGAACAACGACGAAGTCGCTTTCCTCCAGCGGTATTTGAAGGCGGGCGGTCTGCTCTTTGCCGATGCCTGCTGCGGCCGGATGTCCTTCGACATGGGTTTCCGCCGAGAAATCGCCAAAGTCTTCCCGGACGCCAGGCTGGAAAGGATCCCACTTGACCACCCGATTTACCACAATCTGTTCGACATCCAGGAAGTCGAATACACCCCGCGTGTTCGCGAGGACTTCGGCAACATCAACACACCGGAGCTGGAAGGCATCAGTATCGATGGCCGGCTGGCCGTCATTTACAGCCGATTCGACCTGGGGAATGGTTGGGAACAGTTCCCGCACCCGTATTCTTACGGTCTCAAAGACGACTCCGCGTTGAAGATCGGCACCAACGTGATCGTATACGCCATCACGCACTGATGCGCTGGGTGTGACGGCGGACTGCGGAAGCAGTGGGCACTCTACCAGCGACGGTCAGGCTCACGGTTGAAGGATCACTTTGAGCAGGGGCTGTTTTCGCTGGTAAAGCTGCTCGAACCAGTAAGGGCCCTCTTCCAACGGCGCGACTGCGCTGATCAGAGGGTCTACCGTCACAACTCCTCGGGCTAGCAAATCCAGGCATCGGGGATAATCGCCCTGTGAGGCGCAGGATCCCAGAAGTGTGAGTTCTCGGGTAACCACCGCCTGCAGAAGCAGTGTGGTTTGCGGGGCCAGGTTGCCCACAAGAACCACCCGACCACCTTTCTCCACGCTTTCGACAGCGGTGCGGACGGTCTCGTCGATGCCCACCGCATCGAAAACGAGCGTGATCCTTTTTCCGCCCGTGACTTTGGAGAGTTCCTCCCGCCAGGATTCATTCGGCGAAAAGACGGCAGTCGCTCCCGCATGGCGGACAAGCTCCTGGCGAAAAGGATCCGGTTCCAGGACCACAATGTGACTGGCTCCCGCAACCTTGACGAGTTGCACGATCAGCGAACCGATCATTCCACCCCCGATGACGAGGACCGTCTCGCCCAGCCGTAGATTTCCGCGATCCACGGCGTGCAGGGCCACGGAAAGTGGTTCGATCAAGGCAGCCTGTTCGAAGGAAACACTATCCGGCAGGCGGTAGGCAATGTGTTCCGGCACGACGACATACTCGGCGAACGCCCCGTCCTGTCGGTACTCGGCACAGGACACTCCCAGGACACGGCGGTTCTCGCAGAGGTTAATCCGCCCCTGACGGCAAAACTCACAGCGACCGCAATAAATTGTGGAATCGAAAGTAACCCGATCCCCCGGCCGAAATCGGCTGACGCCGTCGCCGATCTTCGCGACAACTCCAGAGGCTTCATGCCCCATGATGATCGGCGGTCGCCTGCGGCCTGTGCTGCCGTCGAACCCGTGGACATCGCTGCCACAAATGCCGCAGGCCCTCACTCTCACGAGAATCTCCCCCGCACCAGGTTCGGGCGTCGGAACATCCTGGATTTCCAATTGCTTGTAGGCGGTCAGTACAAGAGCTTTCACTTGGAGGCTTCCTTCAGGTCAGGACTGGACTGCCGGAATACTTCGGTTCTTCAACCGCTTTTTATATCGTCAGATCGCCAATCCGCACACTGTTTGCCAGGGCAGTGATCCTGGATCAGAAATTTGATGCTGCGGAATCGGGTTCCCTGTGTCAAGCGGCCGCAAGGCTGAGTCATCCCCACATTTCTGCTGCTGGAAAGTAGCACGAATCTGGACAACGCCTTGGGCAGGAGCGAGCCTCCGCCCGGAGGGACGTGCTTGTCACGTCCATATTCGGAAGGACCTGCTTGTCAGGTCCGCCTCTCAACGTTGGATGCTCCATTTCGCATCACCGGGCACGGCGAGCGGGCCCCTCTGCGTTCGACGGACGCCGAGGAAGGTGTCCCTCCGATCAGCGCTGGTTCCTCCCTCCCCCGACCGATCGCGCCGGCGGTATCCGAATCCTGAGAAGCGATCGAATGTCCATTTCGCCTGGACGGCTCAGTTCCACCCGGACCACGGCACTGGCGGGGGCCGTTTACGAATGACCCGTACAACACCTTTGCGCTGCTGGCATGTCATGGGTTTTGCAAAAATGGGATTGGCTCAGGCGGCAAGGACCAGCGTTTTTTCGGCGAGTTCCTCACTTTCGCGTTCAGAACGATTGTCACGACTCGGGCCGGAGATTATTCTAATGGGCAGACTCCAGCCTGCTCGGGAACAGAGGGGGATCTGGAGGGGCCTCACGCGGTGGGTAAGCGAATACCGATCGTATCCTTGGTCTTCTTTTCCGGGAGGATGTTGCGGTGAATCGCGTCTCGTCATGTGGGTTTACACTCGTCGAGCTGTTGGTGGTCATCCTGATCATCGGTGTGCTGATCGGCCTTCTCTTACCGGCGGTGAAGTCGGCGAGAGAGGCTGCCCGGCAGTCGGCCCTCAGTTATCGCGAGCAACTCAGCGGCCCGCCCGCGGCTGAGGAACAGCCCAGCCCCCGCAGCACGCCTCGTGCGTCTCAACCAGCCCGGGTGGTGAACCTCCAGGCGGAAGTCATGCTGATCCCCAGATTGAGTGTGGGCACAATCATTCCCGTTTCCCTGTATGAGGTTCAATTTCAGGGCAAGTTAGAAGCCCGGGCGCCGGCTCGAACTCCGGGAGAGTACTACATAGCTCTTCCACTACCGCCAGAGATTGTTTCACTCGCCGAACTTGAAGTTCGCGTTGGCGATCAGGTTTGCGAAGACGTTGTCATTACCCCAGGGCAACTGCGATGCACGGTCTCCCTGAACGACTCACCCCAATCGATCGAGGCGCATTATTCAGCGGTTGGCCGTGGAGTTTTCGGCCTGGAAATCCCCGAGGGCGGCGTGGAAGACACGCTCGCACTGACGGTCAGAACCAGTGGTTCAGACGTGCGACTGATGGAACTCTCTCTTCAACCCACGGTAGCGAAGTCCTCTAAAGGTGGAGCGGAATACGTCTGGGAATACAAGAAACTCGTGTTCGGACGTCCTGTCCAGCTCGATGTGCTTGGCATCGCACCAGTGGATCGACTGGGCGAGCTGCGATGGCTGGGTCCCCTGAGCATTGTGTTTTTTGGATTGGTGG
>NZ_JACIYL010000196.1 GCF_014359955.1 Thermogutta sp.
TCCTCTCGCCCACAAAAACACCCGTCGTGCTGGCCGGCAATGGGCACGACGGGTTTGGTCTCCCACGTCGGAGGACAATCAAGCGGTCTGCGTTGGGGGTATCGCGGGAGATTACTGAGCCGGGCTGCTCGCCGTTGAGCCGTTGGCGTCTACGCCGGGATCAACGTACGCGGGCTGATCAACCGGTTGGGCCGTGGCATCGATCACCTCGTGCCCATAAGAATGCGGTTGGCGGAAGATTGTCAAACCCGGGGTTGTCTGTTCGTGGATGTAAGCGTGGTTCGCCGGCTTCGGATAGTTGATTCCCGGGGACTGTTTCACATCAATCCGCACTTTATGGGTGGGATGCGGAATGTGGACGAACGTATGATTCCGCATCACATGTTTCTGGAGACCGGCCGGACCTCCCAGCGGCACATGGGGTGGTCCCGGGAGACCGATGGGCGTGCCGCTCATGGGCATTCCGTACTGAGGCCCCGTGACGCCCGAGATATAGTTCATCGGAACGGTGCCGCCACCGGCCATTGCGGGACCAGCGGCGAAGGGGGTACCCTGAAGGCCCATTCCGTTGGCCTGGCCGCCGGCAGGGACAACGTCCTGGCCAACGCTTGCCACATCACCGGGGATCTGAAGGTCACGATTCCCCATGCGGATGATCGCCAAGATGGAGCCGCGGCGATCGGCCTCGACGATCGGGTCCACGCCCGGATCCAGCCGTGTACTCACGAGGGTTTCCGCACCCGCCACGGCGAGCTCCTGATAGTTGGGATCGGGGAGGTAAACCACCTTCGTGACGAAGTTCCCACTAAGGACCTGGTCGAAGTCCTCGTCCGTGAATTGGACGGGAATGGCATTATGGGCGATGAATGCCTCGGTCCGCGGCATCGCCGGAGCCACTTCCAGGGTGGGATATAACTCGACGCCGGGTCGCCCCGGAATATTCGTCAACTTCAACCGATAAATAGCACCCTGTGGAAAGTTGTACCGTCCCGGACACACCAGCGGTTCAGAGTCGAACGCACCCGGTGCCGAAACGTCCCACGTGACCTGCATTCCTTCTGGACCGATAAAGTTGATCTGGGAGACCGGCACCTGAGCCGGCATCAACATAGGGGCGTACGGCGCCTGGACCCCTGGACCCGGGCCTCCCACCCCAGGACCCATCTCCATGAGTTGCTGGGCGGGCGGAAGGTTTTGCTGGAACGGGCCCTTGCAGCCCGCAACGACCGCTAACACCACACAAAGAGCAGCTCCACATCTCATCGGGTTATCCCCCTCACAGCAGGATGTCGGTGATCCCGTAACTGCTTGTGTCCTCTCGATGGTGACCCGCGCTGAACGGGCAAAATGGATCACTCTTTGCCTTCCGTTGGGCCATAGAGGCTCCTAGGCCGGACTCTTTCAACGCGGTCTTCTGACGGTATTCTTCGACAGCTTCTCGCGGTTCTCTTTGGTAAATCCGGCAAATGCGTCACATTGCGCATACCGAGGCCGACATGCAGCATACATATATTTCTCGGTTTTTCTAAATTGACGTTAGGTTTGTCAGATTTCGTCCCCTTGGAGTTACGTCTTGACCGCGGCAGCAACATTCGAAGAGAAGATTCCGTAGAGGGAATTGGTCATCGGGGCAGAAGATCCCTCCCCGTACAGTGGGCTAGGATGCACACCATCGAGGGTTGAAACTGGCTCGCGTTCCGCTGTTCGTTATGGTGCGCTGGTTGACGATTTATTTCGTCGGCGGTGTCGTGCCAGGAGGGCTGCCACGCGGATGGCCTCGATCAAACTTCCGGGGTCAGCTTTTCCCTGGCCGGCGATATCGAATGCCGTGCCGTGGGCCACACTGGTCCGGATGATGGGGAGTCCCGCTGTGATGTTGACCGCCCGGTGCATTCCCAACAGTTTGAGCGTAATGTGGCCCTGATCGTGATACATGGCCACCACGCCGTCGAACCGGCCATCCCGCGCCTGCACCATCAGGGCATCCGCTGCGACCGGTCCTTCGACGGGAAGTCCTTCGTCCTGGGCACGACGCACTGCCGGGGTAATGAGGAGATTCTCTTCATTCCCAAACAGACCGTTTTCTCCGGCATGGGGGTTGAGCGCACACACTCCGATCCGTGGCGGGCCGTTTTTCAGGCAGCGGACCAGGCCGTGGATGAGGCGGATCTTGTTGAGGATGGCCTCGGCAGTGAGATGGCGGAAGATCTCTTTCATCGCCATGTGGAGGGTCACATGCACAATGGCTAGCCCAGCCGGGCCCCTCAGCGGTGCCCCGGGCCCAAGATAAAGCACCATCCCTACCTGACTCACACCGCACAGCTCCGCCAAGAGCTCGGTATGCCCCGGATAGTGATGGCCCGCCGCGTGAAGGGCCTCCTTGTTGATCGGAGCTGTCACGAGGGCATCGACCTTCTCGGCAAGTGCCAGTTCCGTGCCGAGCAGAATCGCTTCATAAGCAGCCTGACCGGCTTTGGGATCGATGCGGCCCATTTGCACGGATGGGGCATGGTCGTTAGCTGGCGGAATACAAACCAGCGTTTCCGGTGAAGCTTGGGCTCGTGCAGGTTCGTCACAGCAGGTGATTCGAAGCTGCAAGCGTCGCAGTGCCGCTGCCCGTCGGAGAAACTCCGAATACCCCACCACCACGGGACGGCATATTTCATGAACGGTCGGGTCGGACCACGCAGCAGCAACAATTTCCGGGCCGATGCCCGCCGGGTCCCCCGTCGTAATCGCGATGATCGGTCGTTCGTCGATTGGACTCATGATACCCTTCCCCTGTTCCACCATGCCGCATCGCCTGTCATGGCAATCTTCCCACATTTCCGCCCCTCATTTTATCATGGCGAATGGCGACGGGCGAACAAAGGGTGAGAACGTCGCCTGAAAAAACGTTAGAAAAACCTGGGGACGTCGGAAACCTCTGCGAGAAAGCGCCTCTTTCCGACGGTACGGCAGCCCATCCGTCTTACAAAACAATATTTCGTGCGGTTAAAAAGGTATCTTCTATTGTTATGGCGGGAATCGTCAGCGTGGTGGACCGCCCTGCTTTCTCGTGATAGACATTTTCAACGGAGGATTGATGCCGTGAGAGCGTGTATCCAGCGCGTCCAGTGGGCGCGAGTAAAAGTCAATGCGGAAGTTGTGGGCGAAATAAAGAAAGGAGTGCTTGTGCTGTTGGGGGTCGCGGTTGGAGATACCGAAAAAGAAACTAAACTGATCGCTGATAAAGTAGCTCAATTGCGAATATTTGAAGATGAACAGGGCAAAATGAACCTTTCCCTGGCCGAGGTAGGAGGGGCCGTTCTGGTGGTCAGCCAGTTCACGCTGCTGGCGGATTGTCGCAAGGGACGGCGACCGAGTTTCACAAAGGCGGCCGCGCCGCAGGATGCCGAAAAACTGGTGGATCAGTTTGTGCAGATCCTCCGCGGGTACGGCCTGCCGGTCGCCACCGGGCGGTTCCGAGAACATATGGAGGTGGAACTGCTCAATGATGGTCCCGTGACCATCCTTCTGGATAGCGATGAATTGAGCCGTCCCCGAAGAGGCAGGCCGGGTGTGGTAGAATGACTGAGAGGGCCGAAACGGACCGGCTGACGGCTGATGGAGGGAAGAAGCGGTGATAGGCGGGATTCCCATTTATGACCTGGTGATGGGTCTCATTCTTCTGTGGACGACGGTGTACGGGGCAATACGCGGGTTCGCCTGGCAGGTGGCCTCGTTGAGCTCACTGGTCGTCAGTGCCTGGGCAGCCGTTCGCTGGAGTCCCTTTGTTGCGACTTATCTTAGCCGTGAGGAGCCGTGGAATCGTTATCTGGCGATGTTGCTCATTTTCATCGTGTGCTCGCTGATCATCTGGCTTGTGTTCCGTTATGTGGCCCAGTGGATTCAGCGGGTGCGGTTGGAGGGATTTGACCGGCAAATGGGGGCTTTGCTGGGGCTAGCGAAAGGAATCCTTTTGTGTTTTGTGTTGACCTTCTTTGCGATCACGCTGTCGGAAGGAACGAAGCGGCTGGTGCTGGAGTCGCACGCCGGACCCTGGGTGGCAGCATTGCTGCCGCGCGCGGTGCGGATTCTTCCGCCGGAGGTGCGGAACTCGGTAGGGGAGACCATCCAAAAATTCAAGGAACAGCTTTCAGATCCCCCGGCGCTCCCGCCGTCCGTCCCGTGAAAACTCCTGGCTTGTCGCTACGCTCTGATCGAAATCACTGAATTGTTCAGGCGAATTCAGAGCGGTTTGGCCGCAGGATCCGCACCGAAGATCTTCTTGTGCGGCGGGACGAGTTAAGCCGAGAACTTTTGATGGCCGACGACCCAAAATGCTTACGATGTGGCCGAAAAACGGCCTATCTGACCGAACATAAGAAACATTATCGGACGTTGCCGAGTTCCTGTTTGGGTGGTCTTCGGTTGCTTCTCTCGGCCATAAGTTGGTTCTCAGATTGCCCGCCGGCAGCGGTTCCTGTGGGTAGGTCCATTTCCAGCGCTGAGGAACAACTCCGCAGGCCGCTCCCCTGAAAGTTGGAAGAAAGTGGTTTGTTTTGCGCCAGGAAAGTGCCGACGCGTCTTTCGGGTGACTTCCGCTTGTGCAGATCGGCCCAAGCTAGATCGCGGCCTTGGTGTTCGGCTGGGCTTATGCGTTGGGCGCTGCGCCCTCGTCGGCGATGTGCTGCGCTGGAGAATACCCCGGGCTGCTCGAGGCGGCAGCTTGCGCCGCCATCCCCACAGCCTCACCGCCTTCGAGATAAACGCCCATGCGGCGGAATTTCTGATAACGGGCTTCCAGAAGTTCAGGAATCGGGATGGCGGTGAGTTCTTTAAGGGTGTTCCGCAGGTAAAGTTTCAGCCGCGAGGCCATCTGGAAAGGATCGCGGTGAGCTCCGCCGAGTGGCTCTGGAATGACGTCGTCGATCAATCCGAGCTGAATGAGGTCCTTGGAGGTCATTTTGAGTGCCCGGGCGGCCTCCTCCTTGTACTGCCGGTCCTTCCAGAGGATACCGGCACATCCTTCCGGGCTGATGACGGAATAATAGGCGTGTTCGAGCATGGCCACGCGGTCGCCCACCCCGATGGCGAGTGCTCCCCCTGAGCCACCTTCCCCGATGACCACACAGACGATTGGTGTCGGCAATTTGGACATCAGGAACATGGATTCCGCGATCACCTGGGCCTGGCCACGTTCCTCGGCGCCAATGCCGGGATAGGCTCCCGGTGTATCGATGAGACACACAATCGGCAGCCGAAACTTGGCCGCCAGTTTCATCTTGTGCATCGCTTTACGGTACCCTTCGGGATGGGCGCAACCATAATTGCACGCCAGACGTTCCTTGGTGTTTTTGCCCTTTTCGTGACCGATGACCATCACCTTGAACGTGTCGAGTTTGGCCCAGCCTGTCCGAATGGCTCGATCGTCGCCGAAACACTTGTCCCCGTGGAGTTCCACAAACTCGTCGAAGGTGAGCTGGAGATAGTCGCTCGTTTTGGGGCGGTCGGGATGCCGGGCAACCTCCACAACCTCCCAGGGTTTCAAATTGGAGTATATTTGCACAATAAGATCGATGAGTTCCTTGCGTTTCTGTTGAAGTTCTTCTCGCGCTGCGGGGTCTGTTTGAGCCAGTCGCTCCAGTTTTTCCAGACGAGCTTCCAGTTCATAAATTGGACGTTCAAAAGCCAGTCGATATTCGCTCATAGAACGACTCTTCCTTTTCAAAATTGTGGCCAAAGTTATCGAGTTAAAATCTCAACAATCTGGACCAATGTTCAATCGTCACTGATGTGTGAAGCCCACACTAAAAAACGCGGTTCCTGTTTCCCCGCGAAAAACACTGCTCGGCGAATACACGTGCGGCATTCGTTTTACTAAAGGCTGACCATCTCCGGCGTCACCTCGCCGACCGGGGGTTCCTTGAAGATTTGGACGTCGTACAGTGCGCCGGCGAACTCCCCTATCGTTTTGAAGCGGTCCGCCGGTTTCTTTGCCAGGGCCTTTTGCAAAATTTGCGAGAACTCTGGGGTCAGGTTCGGGTTGTACGCTTCCGGGGGCGGCGGAGCGGCCTTGAGGTGCTTGTTCAGCAGTTCGGCTTGATTCTGTCCGGTAAACGGGGGTTTCCCGCAGACCAGCTCAAAGAAAGTGCAGGCCAGGCTGTACAGATCTGCTCGTCCATCGAGCGGCTTGTTGAGAATCTGCTCCGGCGACATGTAGCTGCACGTCCCTTGAATCTTGGCCTTGGGGCGAAGATACCAGAGAATCCTGGGGGCTATTTTGCGGCATAACGCAAAATCGATGAGTTTCACATCCCCCTGGTTTGACACCAGAAAATTTTCCGGTTTGATATCCCGATGCACGTATCCCTGACGGTGAAGGTAGGAGACGGCCTCGATACACTGGAAAATGATCTTGCGAACCAGGTGGGCGTAT
>NZ_JACIYL010000197.1 GCF_014359955.1 Thermogutta sp.
CATCACGCTTTCGACCTCGATCAACTATCGAGACAGCCCTGGCGAGGAAGGGTTGCTGGAAGAACGTGCGCATCTCCCGAACGAGTTCGAAGAGGCCGGGCTGGTGACCGACGTCCATCTGCCCGCCGCGCAGGATGTAGGGATCGTGGATCAGTTTGCCCCCGATGCGCTGGGGGAATCGCTGCAACCCACTCTTCCCATGGCCGCGGTAGCAGATCGTCTGAGCGACGTCCTTCTTTCCCGGCCGGTGGCCGCCATATTTGCGGGTCGGGATCCTTCGGTACGCTCACGGCTCCTGGCCGAACAGGGAGGAACGAACGAAACCGAAGCCGCCGTCGCCCGCGGACTGCGATGGCTGGCCAAACATCAAAATGCTGATGGGAGTTGGTCGCTCCACGCCTTCCATTTAGCCCCGGGCGCCTCCGGGGACGAGGATGGGTTGGGCCAGAAAGCGGACGTGGCGGGCACCGCTCTGGCCCTGCTGCCTTTTCTGGGAGCAGGTCAGACGCACATCCAGGGGGAATACCGTCAGGTCGTTTTGAAGGGCCTTAACTGGCTTGTCAGTCACCAAGGGCCGGATGGTGACCTTCGGGGAAACGGCATTGGCGACATGTACGCGCATGGACAGGCGGCCCTGGTCCTCTGTGAAGCCTACGCGATGACTCAGGACCCCCAACTGCGAGAACCTGCGCAAAAAGCGATCGATTTTATCATTCGCGCACAGCATCCGGCGGGCGGGTGGCGCTATGAACCTGGACAGGAAGGCGATACGAGCGTACTGGGCTGGCAATTGATGGCCCTCCGCAGCGGAAAGATGGCGTATCTTCGCGTACCGGACACTGTGTTCTACAAAGCCTCTCACTACCTCGATTCAGCACAAACGGATCAATATGGCGGCCGCTACGCCTATCGGCCGGGACATGCCGCCACTCCCACCATGACGGCAGAAGCGCTGTTGTGCCGCCAATATCTGGGCTGGCCCCGGGAACACCGAGGAATGAAAGCCGGGGCGTATTATCTCCTGGAGAACCTCCCGTCCCCCAAGAAGCTCGATACTTCTCAGCCCTGGTTCTATTACATCTACTATGCCACTCAAGTGATGCACAATATGGGTGGAGATTTCTGGCGTAAATGGAATGAGGCCATGAAAGCAACGCTTTTACCCACCCAGCGGAAGACTGGATCACTGGCGGGAAGCTGGGATCCCACGGAGCTCTACGGCCGATACGGAGGTCGCATCTACACCACAGCACTGGCGATCTGTACGCTCGAGGTGTACTACCGACATATGCCCCTCTATGACCCACTCCCGATCCTAGCCCAAAACGTCCCAGGGGCCTCTGGCAATACCGATGCCGCGGCTAAATCGAACGGTTCTTCTCCCGCACAAAATACCCCGTAATGCAGAAGAATCGCTCTCGGGTTTTTGCGAATGAAAACCCGGTCAATTCACAAAAGACACAGAAAAAGGTCTGGTTGCCCCGCCAACTTGCACTGACTGCTTCCGCGTCTCGGCTCTCCTGCTAGAAACGACGCGCGACCTTCCAAATCGGGAGCCGGGCCCCTCTTGTTTAAGAATTTGGGGAAGAGACCGGGGCCCGAACGTACCGGCGGGCCAATTCGTGCATGGCCCCCGCGTTCGAACAGCAACAGAATCAAGCTAACGCAGCCCGGTGGGCCCAGTGGATCCTCCAACATCGGAAAGCGGACGTGACAAAGACATCCGCCCAAGACTCGGAGCCGTACGCTCGTCGTTCCCAGTTTCACCGGGATCCATCCGTCCAAGCGGCACGCAAAAAGTGCTATTAGGTCCCAATCAGGGGCAATTGGCCAGGGCAGACTGTGCCCATATAATCTGGGCAATCTTCTGTCCAAAGGTAGTATCTGTCCAAAGGTAGTAGAAGAACGTAGGAATGGAAGGTGTGGAGTTGACCCCAGCGACAAGGAATTCCGCCATGCGACTATCGGGTCGGCTGTTCCAGGCATATGGACTCGCACTGATGGCAACGGCCCTCGCTTCTGTCCCTTTTTCCTTCGGCGCCGAGTTCTATGTCGATCCCGTTCAGGGCCGTTCGGACAATGACGGCAGCAAGGAACGCCCCTGGAAGAGCCTGCAGGAACTGTTCGATAAAGGCCTGATCGAGTCTCAGACGTGGGAATCCTTGCCGTATCGGGAGGGAGTGAAACTCGTCCCGAGAAACCCCGGCGCTCCTGTAAAACCGGGAGACACCATTTACCTTCGCACCGGTGATTTTGGCGACCTCCGCATTCAGGGGTATTACAACCCCAGAGCGATCACGATCGCCGCTGAACCCGGCCACACTCCTCGGTTTCGACGCATCCACATCCAGTCGGGCTGTCACTGGATCCTGCGAGGTCTGCACGTAAGCCCCGAATACGGGAAAGGGGAGAGGCCGCGAGCCATGATCCGCCTGGAATCGCACGGTTGGCGGGGGCCAATCCACGACATCGTGGTGGAAGATTGCCACCTCCAATCCGCGGCCGACACCTCACACTGGACAGCGGACGACTGGAATAACCTTTCGTGCGATGGAATTCTCGCCGATGGACCACGGATTACAATAAGGGGTAATTACCTCAAGAATGTGAACTTTGGAATTTCAGTCAGTGGCCCGCACTGCCTTGTGGAAAAAAATGTTGTGGAAAACTTCGCAGGAGACGGGCTCCGGGGACTAGGTGATCACACTGTGTTCCAGTACAACATCGTGAAAAACTGTTACGACGTTAATGCCAACCACGACGATGGTTTTCAAAGCTGGTCTGTGGGACCCGGTGGCGTGGGGACGGGCGTGGTGAAAGGTGTCGTCCTGCGTGGCAACATCATCATCAATTACGAAGATCCCCAGCAACCCCATCGAGGGGCTCTTCAGGGCATCGGATGTTTTGACGGCATGTATGAAGACTGGATCATCGAAAACAACGTGGTTGTCGTGGACCACTATCACGGCATCACGTTAGGTGGTGCCGTGCGCTGCAAAATTGTTAACAACACGGTGATCGATCCCAACACCCGCCGCCCGGGGCCGGCCGCCATCCGGATTGGCAACCACAAAAATGGCACACCCTCCCGGGACTGCATGGTGCGAAATAATTTGGTCAGCGCGCTGGACGTTCGGGGTGAGAATATGACCGTAGATCACAATCTGGTCGTGGACCATCCCGAACAATTCTTCGTCAATCCAACACGATATGACATGCGTCTTCGGCCAGACTCCCCCGCCATCGACGCAGGTACGGCGGAGCTGGCGCCGAGCCTTGACATCCTGGGTATCCACAGACCTCAAGGAACGGGCATCGATCTTGGGGCATACGAATACCGTTCTGCCGAGCCGGGCCAGGACCGATAAATAAACAGATTATTGGTAGGGCATCTGTTAACTGGAGGGAATACCCATGAAAACGACACGTCGCGCATTTCTCCGAAATAGCTCCGCGATTGCGGCTGCAACCACCATTCCCAGCTTTTTCATGAAATCCGTGCATGCGGGAGTAGAGTCGCCCCTCAAACTGGGCGTTATCGGGGTGGGTTGGTATGGAATGGTCGATGCCCGTGCCGCACTCAAGGCAGGCGGCGTGGTCATCAGCAGCATCTGTGACGTGGACTCGGAACATTTGGAGAAATCCGCCGCGGAATTGGAGCAACTGCAGGGCACGCGTCCCAAAACTTTCAAGCTTTACCAGGACATGCTCGACAATTCGGACCTTGACGCAGTTATCATCGCCAGTCCGCCCCACTGGCACGCGCTCCACCTGCTGGCGGCTTTGGATCGGAAACTCCACGTGTACTGCGAAAAACCGCTGGCCTATGATATCCGCGAATGTCAGGCACTTTTGAAGGCTGTACAGGAGCGCGCAAGCATTGTCCAAATCGGTTTCCAAAGACGGCAGCATGCCAGTTTTCAACAGGTACGGGATTTCATCAAGGGTGGCGAAGCGGGAGATATCATCCAGGTTGATGCACAGATTCATTATCGTGCGGGAACCAAAGATCCGACCCCCAAGGATCCCCCGCCCAGTCTCGATTGGAACCTCTGGTGCGGTCCAGCGCCCCTTATTCCCTACAGCGAGCAGGTGGGCCATTTCAACTGGAGGCTGGAAAAAACAACCGGTCATGGGCACCTGGTGGACTGGGGTATTCACCTGGTAGACGCCACGCGGATGATTTTGGATCTTGCGACACCCCACAAGGTCACCGCCGCGGGCGGGATCTACAAGCTCAAGGGGATCATCACCACGCCCGATACGCTCACCGCGCATTTTGAATTTGCTGAGGGGCCGCTCGTATGGCGGCACCGCTTATGGGGCGCTGAGGAGTACACTCCCGAAGTGAATAACGGCGTCTTTTTCTTCGGCACAAAAGCCACCGTGTTCGTCACAGACAACCGATGGGTGGTGATACCCAATGGCAAAAACGCCGATCGTAAAGAGTACACCCCCAAGACCGACGCGGGTCTGGAACACATGCGCGATTTTCTGGCAGCCATTCGAGAAGGCCGTCCGCCTGCCTGTCCCATCGAAGAAGGATACCGATCCACCGTCACTGTGAAACTCGCGATGATCGCTTACGAGAGCGACTCGGTCGTTCACTGGGACGAGGCAAAAGGGACTATCGTGGGTAATCCGGCGGCAGAAAAGCTCCTCAAGCGAGAGTATCGTGCTCCGTGGAAACATCCCTATTCAGGATAACGGGTCACAAGTCCTGCCCGAGGATACCACGATTTTGTACGGTGATACCCCTTTTGTGTTGGGTATCGAGCCGGAAAGGTGCTGTTCCGCAGTTTTCGCTCCTTCGCTACAATAGGCATTTTGGCAAGCTGGCACCTGATGGCCCGTACTGACTGGCCGCCGGGTCGACGGTTGGCCAGACATTTTCCTTAAAAAACAGTCGGCTTGCGGGATTGCCGGATCTGGGGCCGGAGAGAAAGGCTCCCGGGAACACCGCGGCGGACTGGTTCCGACAGATGCTTTCGGGGGGATCAGACGTTTGGGAGAATCGTGCTGTGCCTTACGACATCGTTGTCTGCGTCAAACAGGTACCCGACACAACTAACATCACCGCGGAAGCTATGAAAGAAGACGGCACGGTCAATCGTGCCGCATTACCTGCCATTTTCAACCCGGAAGACCTGAACGCCCTGGAGGCGGCCCTGGAAATTCGAGACCGCTATGGCGGCACCGTGACGGCGATCAGCATGGGACCTCCCAAAGCGGCAGAGGTTCTTCGCGATTGCCTCTACCGGGGTGCCGACCGGGTCATTTTGATCACGGACCGTCGGGCAGCCGCGTCAGACACCCTCGCCACGAGTTACATTCTTGCTCAGACCATCCGCACAATCGGCAGGTTTGATATCGTCATGTGCGGTCGGCAGGCCATCGACGGCGACACCGCTCAGGTGGGTCCCCAAATCGCGGAAAAGCTTGGCATTCCCCAGGTGACATACCTGGAAAAAATCGATTGGATTGAGAACGGGACCGCACGGGTTCGCCGGAATGTAGGGCGGGGTTGGGAAGTGGTGGAAGTCAAATTGCCGGTTCTTTTTACGGTGATTGGAGGAGCCAATCAGCCGCGGCCCCCGGCCGCCAAAAAAGTGATGCGGTACAAGCGGGCCCGCATTCCGGCGGAAATTGAAGCTGAAGTGAAGACCGGTCTGGGACAGGTATCAGACGAAGAGCTGCTGGACGCGATCGAGCGGCGGAAACAAGAACTGGCCCGCCAGGGGCTCCTTATCGAGCAGTGGAGTCTCGATGACATCCACGCAGACCTCAATCGTTGCGGTCTGCCAGGTTCGCCTACAAAGGTCTATCGCGTGCAGGCCATTGTCTTGACCAAAAAAGGATTTACCAACATTCCGCCGACTGAGGAGGGAATCCGTCGTCTGATCGACGAGCTGGTTGTGGACCGAACTCTCGGTTGACCCGTTGAGAGCTCAGCCCACCGAAGAGGAACACCGGTCGAAAAATCCGGGATCAGGGGTACTCAGGCGACCGCCGAAGCAGATACCCAAAAAGGCAAAATTGGCTAACGGGAGTGTGGATTCAGGGAAACGGCTTCAATCATGATCGCACCAAATCGCCAGGGAGAAGTTTGGGTTTTTGCGGAGCAGGAAGACGGCTCGTTGCACGATGTTGTGCTTGAACTCTGCGGCAAGGCACGGCAACTTGCCGACGTACTGAAAGTACCCGTCGGCGCCGTTCTTCCCGGACACCAGATTCGGCCTCTTGCAAGCAAGCTCATCGCGCACGGTGCCGATCGCGTGTATGTAGTGGAAGATTCACGATTGGCCCATTTCCAGACAATCCCCTATGCCCGGGTTCTCTGCACGCTGATTGAAAAATACCGGCCACAGATTGTGCTTTACGGGGCAACTCCCCTGGGAAGGGATCTGGCGCCGC
>NZ_JACIYL010000198.1 GCF_014359955.1 Thermogutta sp.
GACGCCGTCGCCGTGATGCTCAACGTCTTCGTCGCATGATCATAACTCACACTCTGCGACCCACCAATCGTCAACTGCACATTCACCCCGTTAAATTCCTCCCCCTTCACCTTCGCCGTTATCTGGATCGCATTGTTCGTCCCCGCAGGATCCAATACCCCACTCGCCGCCTCCCACTGCCGAGTGCCAAGACGCACTTCCAGCACCGCCGGACTGCTTCCACTGGCAGGCGTGAAGTTGACCGTCGTCGCAGCCGTGGCGCTCTTGGTGTACTTGACTCTGACATTGCCCGCCGCTTCACCCGCCTGATTCGCGGTGATGATCACGTCGTTGTTTGCACCCACACTCGACGCGACAACAGTCCCGGCAGTAGCCTCCTTCTGTACCTCTGCAATGACTCCCGTAGCGTCGGACACGAGATTGATCGCTTTGGCCATGTCCTCGACGGAGCTTCCCGCCGCAAACGTGAATGCCTCGAAACCCTGTTTTCCACCGATTTCCAGAACGACGTCGTCGGCCACAGCCCCGAACGCATAACGCAATTCCGCCCGGCTGGCCTGTTTGACGACAGTCACGTTGACGCCGATCTCGTTGTTATTGCCGAAGTTCGCCTGATCAATTTGCAGGTCGCGAATGGCTGAACTGTCCACCCCTTCTGTAACAAAATCGAGGCTACCGTCCAGCAACCGCCGTCCCTGGAATTGCGTCACCTGCGCTATCCGGTCGATCGCTTCCAGTGAAGAGTCGATCTGAAGCTGATTCGCTGCGATCTGCTCTGCGCTCAATGCGCCCTTGTTGGCCGCCTCGGAAACCAATCCCCGGATGTCGTTGAGCAGTTGGCTGACCTGGCCCAGGGCACTGTCGGCCGTGGCGATCATCTGGCTGGCCCGCTGGCTGTTCACAATCGCCCGCTGGATGCTCGTAATATCGCTGCGAAGAGTTTCACTGGCGATCAAACCCGCGGGGTCGTCCTTCCCTGAGTTGATCCGCAAACCGGTGCTCAGGCGGGTCAGGGCTTCCTGCAATTGAGCCTGAGAACGAGCCAAGGTCTTCTGGGCCGTCAACGAGCTGATGTTCGTATTAATCCGGGTCATGGGACTCCCTTCCTCCTGACTCCGTCTTTTTTGTCCGTCTTGCTATGATCGCCTGCCCTTCTATCCAGGGACGTGGTTAACACAAAAGTGTTACCAGATAGGGCAGGAATTGCTCCCTCAACCTTCTGAGTGGCCCTCTTTCGCTTTTATCGAAAAGATGAGTTAAAGGGGTTGAAGCCAATTCTCCAAAACGCGCAGTTTTTCCGTTGGTGTGAAGCCGACCGACAACAATCTGGCAAAATCAACGAAACTTTAACGGCCAACGTTGACAAACCGGACTTGCAGAGAGGACAGTCGATGTGCACGTTGCCTGTGCGCAAGTAAACACGGCCGATCTGAACTGATCGGCCGTGCTCCTCTTCGCGTTCCCTCTCTCGCGTCAACCGTGAGAGAGTTTGTCTATTTCACCCGAATTACCGCAGCAGAGCGAGTACCGCCTGCGGGTTCTGGTTCGCGATGGCCAGCACCGACGTACCCGACTGCACCAGAATTTGAGCACGGGTGAGTTTCGCGCTTTCCGCCGCGAAGTCGGCATCGCGGATATCACTTTCCGCCGCCGTCAGATTCTCCAGCGTGTCGTTCAGGGCGCTGATGTTCGTTTCCAGAGTGGTTCGCTGGAACGCACCCAACCGACCCCGGAGAGTTGTGATTTGCGAGATCACTTCATCCACGACCGCGGCTGCGCCGATTGGATCGTTCGCCAGCGACTTGGCCCCACCGGACCGGAGCTCGTTGAGCCGACCGCGAGCACCGCCCAGCTTGGCTGTGTTGACGCTTCGAATTCCGATACGCGCCTGTTGATTGGACACCACGTCTAGACCGAGCTGGAACAGCGCACCGCCACCCACAATGGAGAACGAGGTCTTGGTACCAGCCGCGGCGTTCGGATCGATAGTGAAGGTTAAATCCAGCGAGGCCGTATTAATCGAGGCGGTCACGCCTGAGGTCACAGCGAGGTAGCCGTTGACCCGAACCTGGGCATCGGCACCAACCGCCCGATCCGCGACCTTCCCACTGGCGTCTGTGGTCACAAACGTACCGCTGAGCGCCTTCACTGAGACGAAGGCCTGGCTCCCGTAGTCGGTCGCTTCAAAGGTGAGGCCGACATTTTCAGCATCGCTGTTACCCACCAAAGCCACGCCGTATTTGGCGCCCACGTCCACGACACCGCCGGAGAGTTCGGCGAAGTCAGAATCGGTGACGGCTCCGGTGCCATCGCTGCCGGTGGCGAGGCTGGCGGTGAACAACTGGCTGGCCACAGCGTCGTTGTTGATCGCCGCAATCACCTGGTTCGCCGTGCTCACCCCACTCTCAATCCCCACCGTCAGCGTCTTCGTCGCCGCATCCCAAACCACCGTCTCGTTCCCCGCCGTCGCCGTGTCCTCAAACACCAACCGCACCCCATTCCAATCCCCTCCCGGCGCCACCGCCGTCAACGTCAACCGCGCATTCGCCCCGTTCACCGCATACGTCGTCCCACTCGCCTGCGCCTCCTGCAACTGCGTCCCACTCGTCGCAAACTCCAAATCACTCACCGTCGGCGCTAGCTTCC
This sequence comes from Thermogutta sp., assembly GCF_014359955.1. Taxonomy (GTDB): domain Bacteria; phylum Planctomycetota; class Planctomycetia; order Pirellulales; family Thermoguttaceae; genus Thermogutta. The sequence continues at coordinate 2,647 of NZ_JACIYL010000198.1, forward strand.
CACTCCCATCACTCCCCGCCACATTGCTCACACTGATCCCCAATCCACTCAATAACCCCGCATTCGCCGGATCATTAAAGTAATTAATCAAATCCTGCGCCGTCGTCGTCACTATCCCGTCCGACGTCGTCGCCAAATGCACGATCACCGTCCCCTCACTCACCACGCCCCCACTCGTCGTCCCCGTCATCGTGGTGCTCAACCCACCACTCCCATCACTCGTCCCAAAATTCTCCGCCCGAAAATACTTCCCCGCATAACTGTCATTGTTCAACAAATTCACCGCATCCTGCGCCGTAAACCCCCCACTAATGTCCACATTGAACGTCAGCGTCTTGCTCTCCGCATCCCACACCACCGTGTTGTCCGTACTGTCATTGAACACAATCTGCACCCCATCATACGCCTCCCCCTTGTACCGCGCCGTAATCCGCAACGTGCTGTTCGGATTCACCCCCTGCACAATCGCCGACGAAAATCCCTCCACCCGCGGGTCCGTCGTCAAATCCACACTCAAACTCTCCCCAGGATTCGAAACAAACCGTATCTTCCGACTCCCCTCCGGCCCCAAAAACTGCAACCGATTGTTCGCCTCCACACTCCCATAGTACGCATACTCCTGAAATGGACTCACCACCCCATACCCATTGTCCCCAGGCGCCAAACTCGCCGTCACTACCGCACTCGCCGCCGAACTGTTGATCGCCGACACCACATCATTCGCCGTCGCAATCACATCGCCCCCTGTCACGCCCCCACTCAACGTCACACTCGCCGCCGCTACCGTCCCACTCCCGTCCGACTCCCCATAATTCGCCGCCGTAAACAACGCCCCCACCGCCGCATCATTGTTGATCAAATTCACAATGTCCTGCGCCGTATCCGACGCCGTCGCCGTGATGCTCAACGTCTTCGTCGCATGATCATAACTCACACTCTGCGACCCACCAATCGTCAACTGCACATTCACCCCATTGAATTCCTCCCCCTTAATCTTCGCCGTAATCTCTATCGCATTGTTCGTCCCCCCAGGATCCAACACCCCACTCGCCGCCTCCCACTGCCGCGTGCCAAGCTTGACCTCGATGAGTCCCGGTGTGCCGCCGCTGGCGGGTGTGTAGACCACGCTGGTGGTTGCACTACTGTTCTTGGTGTATTTGACGCGAATGTCACCGGCTGCCTGACCAGCCTGGTTGGCCGTAATGATGACATCGTTATTCGACCCAAAGCTAGAGGCTGTGACCCGACCGGCCGTCGCTTCCTGATGCACGACCGCGCGAACTCCCAGCGCGTCGGAGACCAGGTTGATTGCCTCGGCCATATCCTCGATGGAGCTCCCCGCTGCGAAGCTGAATGCTTCAGCACCGTCTTTTCCGGCGATTTCCAGCACGACGTCGGTGGCCAGGGCGCCGTAGTTGTATGTCAGCTTAGCCTTAGATGCTTGCGAAACGATGTCCACATTCACGTCGATCTTGGACAGCGATCCGAAGTTGGCCTGATCGATTTGCAGGCTTGTAATCTTCGAGCTGTCCACCCCGGAGGTAATGAAATCGAAACTGCCGTCGAGGAGCCGCTGTCCCTGGAACTGCGTCACCTTGGCGATTCGGTCGATCGCTTCCAGTGAAGAGTCGATCTGAAGCTGATTTGCTGCGATCTGCTCCGCACTCAATGCGCCCTTGTTGGCCGCCTCGGAAACCAATCCCCGGATGTCGTTGAGCAACTGGCTGACCTGGCCCAGGGCACTGTCGGCCGTGGCAATCATCTGGTTCGCCCGCTGGCTGTTTGTGATAGCCTTCTCAACAGCCGTGATGTCCGCCCGCAGAGCCTCGCTTGCGATCAATCCCGCGGGGTCGTCTTTGCCAACGTTGATCCGCAAACCGGTGCTCAGGCGGGTCAGGGCTTCCTGCAATTGAGCCTGAGAACGAGCCAAGGTCTTCTGAGCCGTCAACGAGCTGATGTTCGTGTTAATCCGGGTCATGTCTGTTACCCTTTTCCTGTACGTAAGAGGACCAAGCCAAACTCTGTTTCCGAACCGTCAGCTCATAACAGGATCAACTGGACCGGTTAAGCGCGGGTTTCAAATTCCGGTTTTGATCCCGTATGAGCTCCCCTCCACACCAACGTTCAGCGTGGAAGCCGGATGAACCGTTTCATCCATTCACCGCTCTATCGAGGCACATCGACTGGGGCGATCAGGCACTTTAGGCAATTTACACCGATCTGCCAAACCCATATCGATTCCTCTTTTGTTCGCTTCGGCAGGAAAATGTAGGTTACAAAAACGAAACCGGCCACAAGACGTGCGAAGTTTTCGTCTCGTGGCCGTAGGATCGGCACAGTCTGTACAACCGTTACTTACCGGCCGTTCTTTTCTTCCTGTGAGGGCGTGTTCGACTCGGTTTTTGACGGTGTTTGAGCAGCTTTCTGCCTTTTTTCGCGTTGAATAGCCTCGTACACCTCGCGACGATGAACACTTACTTCCGGGGGTGCCTCGATGCCTAAACGCACTTTATCCCCGCGAATATCGACCACCGTCACGACGATGTTGTCCCCGATGATGATACTCTCGTCGCGCTGGCGAGAAAGGACAAGCATCGTACACTCCTTTGTATCATGGTTTGTCCGTCCGAAATGCTCCAACTTTCAAAACACCGCACCCGCCGACCCCCACACGACTTGCCAGTCAGATACCTCCTCGACCCTGAATATCCTCTGACTTATCGCTTCGGCACAATTCGCAGGTGGGGTGAATGACACTTGTTGAGCAACGATTGTATGGAATGTGATGAGCGCATCGAGCGGGCGTACTCTCTTGGGCCGCTCTTTCGCCGCACGATCACTCGCTGCGCGACGGTCCGAATCCCTTGATAGAGGTCCCCCAGTTTGGATATAAACGGTGAACTTCCGGGGATGCTAAAAAGGCTGGTGCACGTTATCCATCCCCCTTTTGCAAAGATGACCAAGATGGCATGGGCACAATTTGTTGGAGGAGCAATTCATGAATTGTCCCTACCGTCAGCACCGTCCCGGTTGAATCCCGCTCCCACATCATCCCGTGTGAACATCCGCGTCCCAATCGGAGAAGGAAAAATGGGGGTACGTCGGCTGGTGGACACGCCAAGGTTTGGGTTATGAGGACTGTGGTTTTCTTCGTTTCCGCCTCCCCTTCCCAGCTTTCTGTTCCGCTGCCGGCAAAGGGAAACAGGCCGACGGTGGTCCACGTCTTTCCCACTCTCGGGAAAGTCATCGCCACCATCCGGTCCAGGCGGTTGTATCCCGACTGGTTGATTCTTTTCCAGGATCGGCCAGGCCAGTTTTCCCAATCCGAGCGGTACATTCTCCATCGGTTGACCCCTCTCACCCGCTGGCTCGTCGTTTATGGGCCATGGTGTGAGAGTGAACCGCGGACAGGTACACCCCTGCCGGGGGTCCTGCGGTTATCGTGGTCTCAATGGTGTGTTGTAGCGAAGGACTTCCTTGGGCTTTTGCAAGATGAAACCAACCCGCTTAGCAGCCTGCCGATCACTGCCAGTGAAGAAGAAATCCATTCAGCGCGCTTGCAGTTCCCGTTCCCTGCTTTGCCGGGTCAAGAACCGCTGGAGATTGCTGTCATTGGAGAATGTCCAGACGAGCTCATTTGGATCAGGCGGCTCCTCGAGCGGTGGTCCGTTCCGGTGCTGGTAGCCACACCAGGAGAGGCCCTGGCACACTGGCGCCCCGTACAGGCAGCGATTTATGACCTCCGAGGAGCGAA
>NZ_JACIYL010000199.1 GCF_014359955.1 Thermogutta sp.
AGGGAATTGCCGAGCGCTTATGGCATGGGCATCATGCAGCCAATTACGGGAGCTATGTGGTGTGGGGATTGTGGGTCTCGGCCTACATTTATTTCATCGGTCTATCTGCGGGAGCTTTTCTTCTGTCCTCTTTGATCTATGTTTTCGATTTCAAGCAACTGGAGAACCTCGGACGATTGTCGCTATTCGTCGCGATTGTGTCCCTGTTTATGGCACTTCTCTCTATTTGGTTCGACCTTGGGCGCATGGACCGATTTTATAACGTTTTTTTGTACCCAAATTTTACTTCCATGATGGCATGGATGGTGTGGCTGTACACCATTTATACGATCATTATGATTCTGGAACTGTGGTTTTCTTTGCGGCCTGACCTTGCGCGAATGCAATCGGTTGGCGGAATTAAGGGTATGATAGCTCGGGCCCTCGCGTTTTCCCGCGGGCCGCTGTCCCCTGAGCAGGAAGAGCGGTGTCTCCATTATCTTCGGATTTTAGCCATCACCGGGGTACCTCTCGCGATTACGTTTCACGGGGGGGTGGGCGCGCTTTTCAGTACACTGGCGGCACGCCCCTTCTGGCACACGCCGCTGATGCCGATCCTGTTTCTGACCGGCGCGCTCGTGTCTGGAGGGGCCTTGATGACATTTATTGTGGCGGCGTTCTGGAAAAACGGGGATGCTGAATATCGCGAAATGCTCAAGCTTCTGGGGAAGGTCGTCCTGGGGCTCCTCATTTTTGACGTGGTGCTGGAATGGGCAGAATACTCGATCCCGATGTGGTACGGGGTGGGACATGAGGTGGATCTATTGAATAAAGTGTTGTTTGGCGAATTTTGGTGGGTATTCTGGATTATTCACCTGGGACTGGGAACACTTGTGCCGCTGCTGCTATTGGTCTTCGGTGGTGATCGACCTGCGGCGGTAGGGCTGGCGGGGCTCCTTATCGCCGTTACATTCATGACGGTGCGTTTAAACATTGTCATTCCAGGACTGATTGTGCCCCATCTCCGTGGCCTGGAGTCTGCCTACGTGCATCCTCGACTGGTCTTCTATTATGTGCCGAGCTTTTTCGAGTGGAAGGTTACGTTTTTCGTTGTGGCCGTGGGGATGACGCTATTCTTCCTGGGTTATTGGTTATTGCCTCTTATTCCGGTGAAAGACAAACAGAATCTTCAGGCTGCGGCGTGACGCTGGTTGTGTCATTGGTGGCGCGCGAGCAGATAAACCATCCAGAATGATCCGCGAGGTGTATTATGGAAAACAGGAAAGCTGACGGCGCAATGAAACGCAGGCTGACAAGAAGAGGATTTCTGGCCGGAGGCGCTTTGCTGGGTACCGGAATGATCGGGCCGGCAGTAACGGCGGCGGAAAACGACGAGCCGATCCGGGTTCTCAATACGGCACGGCCGGACGCGGCTTATCCACTGATCAAGGGTGAACATATCATCCATTCTGTGTGTTTGCAGTGCAACACGGGTTGTGGAATTAAATGCAAACTTGTTGACGGGGTTGTAACTAAAATCGATGGCAATCCATACAATCCATGGACACTCCACCCTCACTTGCCGTACGACACGCCACTGGCGGAAGCGGTGCTGGTCGATGGTTCAATTTGTCCGAAGGGGCAAGCCGGCCTGCAGACGGCCTATGATCCTTATCGTATTCGGAAGGTGCTCAAGCGGGCAGGAAAACGCGGCGAAAATCGCTGGATCACGATCAGTTTTGAGGAGGCAGTCAAAGAAATTTGTGAAGGGGGATATTTATTCAAGCACGTGCCGGGGGAGGAAAAGAGGTACGTGGAGGGCCTGAAAGACCTTGTGGCCCTTCGTGACCCAGGACTGGCCGCTGAGATGAAAAAAGATGTGGACGCTATTCTGAATGAGAAGGACCATGATAAGAAGCGCGCGCTCGTCGAAGACTTTAAAAAGAAATATAGCGAGCATCTCGATCTCTTGATTGACCCAGATCATCCGGACCTGGGGCCAAAAAATAATCAAATCGTTGTGGCGTGGGGCCGACTGAAGGATGGACGCGGTGATCTCTATAAGCGATTTGCGGCAGCTCTGGGGACGGTCAATGCCCATGGCCATACGACGGTCTGTCAGGGATCGCTCTATTTCACGTGCAAGGCAATCAGCGAACAATACGTGGGAGGGAAGTTTTCCCAGGGGGCGAAGTTCTATTGGCAGGCCGATCTCGACCATGCGGAATTTGTGCTGTTTGTCGGGGCCAATTTGTTCGAGGCAAACTATGGTCCCCCGAATCGCGCGGTGCGCATCACAGAACGACTTGCCACGAAGCAGGCGAAAATCGCGGTGGTTGATCCGCGATTCAGCAAGCTAGCCAGCAAAGCCTGGAAATGGTTGCCAATAAAACCGGGGACGGATGCGGCACTGGCCCTGGCCGTCATGCGGTGGATGTTCGAGCATGGCGGGTATGATGCGAAGTTCCTTTCGGCAGCCAATCGGGCTGCGGCCGCCCAGATCGGCGACCCGGCATGGAGTAATGCCACGTGGTTGGTCGCCTGTCCGGACGGAAAACCCGGAAAGTTTGTACGGGCGGCAGATATCCTGATCGATGGAAAGCCGTTACGTGCTCCGGAGAAAAGACGCTACGTGGACGAGACGTCGAAGAAAGAAGTCGAATATGAAGAAAAATTCATGGTCGTCGTGTCGCAAGGTACATTGAAGGCGGTTGATCCCAATGACGATCAGGAGCCCGTGTTCGGCGATCTGTTCGTTGATACAAAACTTCCCGATGGTACGCCAGCTAAATCGGCTCTGCAAATTTTGAAGGAGGAAGCTTTTTCACGAAGCTTTGAAGAGTGGTGCGAAATATGTGGGGTGCCCGCGAAAGACGTGGCGGCCGTTGCTCACGAATTGGTCTCGCACGGACGTAAAAGCGCAGTGGATATCCACCGCGGAGCGGCACAGCACACGAACGGTTTCTATAACGTTCTTGCCTGGATGACAGTCAACATCCTCCTTGGGAATATTGGGGCCAAAGGGGGGATGCTCAAGGCCGCGACATACGATCATAAAAAAGGAGTTTTCGATCTGACGCAGCATCCCGGCAAAGCTGCAGCCTTCGGTATAAGCTGCATCCGCCATGGAATACCGTATGAGAAAACGACCATTTTTGAAGGATATCCCGCAAAAAGGCCGTGGTATCCACTCTCTTCGGATGTTTATGAAGAGATTATACCTTCCATTGGCGATAAGTACCCGTATCCCGTCAAGGCATTGTTTTTCTATATGGGAGCACCTCCCTATGCCCTGCCGGCCGGGCATACGAATATAGAAATTCTTGCCGACGTTGAAAAGCTGCCGCTGTTTATTGCGAACGATATCCTCGTCGGCAGTGCGTCGATGTATGCGGATTACATCTTCCCGGATCTTTCTTTTCTGGAAAGATGGGAATTCCAGGGAAGTCATCCCAATATCCCCCATAAGGTCCAGCCCATCAGGCAGCCGGTCATAGCCCCGATTCCCGAGGAGTGCATCGTTTTCGGACAGAAATTACCTCTTTCGTTTGAGGCGATGATCTTTGGGATTGCGGAGCACCTGAAACTGCCGGGCTTTGGACCCGGTGGCCTGGGGACAGACAAGAACGGACAGCCGCTCGATTTAAACCATCCGGACGACTTTTACCTTCGGGCCGTTGCCAATTTGGCGTGGGGTGATCAGCCCGATGGCTCGACGGCTGTCCCCGATGCGGGCGATGAGGAAGTTGACATCTTTCTTAAGGCGCGACAGCATCTGCCGCCATCGGTGTTCGACGCCGCGCGCTGGAAACGTATCGTGGGTGAAAATTTATGGCGAAAAGTGGTCTATGTCTTGAACCGAGGAGGTCGCTTCGAAGCCTTTGAAAAGGCGTTCAGTGATAGTCATCATACACATGCCTTCAAAGGTCTGTTAAACATTTATCAGGAAAAAACGACTACGACTATTCACTCTGGCACTGGCGAGCCTCACACCGGATTTGCACGATACATTCCGGTCAGGGATTATCTTGGGCGAGAGCCTTCCGAATTGCAGAAAGGTTATGAATTTCACCTGATCACACATCGGGTCATCAGTCAGACGAAGAGCCGAACAATTGTGGATCCCTGGTTGACGCCCTTATTGCCGGAGAACGTGTTGCTAATCAATCCACGCGACCTTGCCAAGCTGGGATTAAAGAGTGGCCAGCGGGTGCGCATTGTGAGCGCGACAAATCCCCAGGGCGAATGGGATTTCAAAAACGGAACGCGCCGGGCAGTCATCGCCAAACTCCACGCCACGCAAACCATCCGGCCAGGAATTGTCAGTTTCGCACTAGGCTTTGGACATTGGGCCACGGGTTCGTCGGACATCGAAATTGATGGCCATATTGTGCGAGGCGAGGCCCGCCGAAGAGCCGGATTTCATGCGAACGCTGTCATGTGGGTAGATCCAGCTTTGAAGAATACCTGCATGCTCGATCCCGTGGGAGGAAGCGTCAGTTTTTACGACACGTACGTGCGATTGGAGCCCGTTGGCTGACACCGCAAGGGGCTTGGCGGCCTGGAAAAAAGTTCCATGCCGGCGGCCCGCGCGAGTTTGTGCAAAGCGAGCGCTTCGGGACGGTGGACGCAACGCGCTGCCCTGCTCAGGCCGCAAGGAACCGCTTTCCCACTGACTCGAAGCAGCAAGTCATGTTATCGCAACGTGCTTCTGCGCAAACGCATAGTCTGAAAGACCGTCCGAAGTTCGGAAAGTAAATATTCGTGTAGTAAAGCCTCGGCCCCTACCGCACCGACGGTCCAACCGGTTCCAGCACGCTGGCGACAATCTGTTCGATGAAAGGCCCGGCCTGCTGGAGAAAGGTTTGCAGTGGGGTGGCCTGGAGGTGCTGCTGGAGAGCCTCCAGCGATTCCCATTTCTCAATCACGTGGATGACATTTTCCCGGATCGGGGGCTGCACGGGGATTCCGCTCGGGATTTCCACAGCCGCACCGTATTCCAGACAGCCGGGTTCGGCACGGACCTGATCCACGATTTTGAGAAACTCCTCAAGAACTTTCTCTTTCTGGCCAGGTTTCACGACGATCTGAGCAAGAACGTGGATCACTGCTTTTTCCTCCCGTAAATCCAACTGTCATGCGACGCGTATAAGGGTATGTTTGTTTTCCGCGGCCGGCATTTGAGCATCCGGTGTAACCGGGGAGTTAACCCAGGTGGGCTTCTTCCAAAATTGATTGACGAAATTGTTGCGGATCCGGGGTTATGCCCAGCCCAGGCTTTTCCCAAAGTTTTGCCTGAATCTTGCCATCTTGGGGGTTTCTTTCCAACGTAATTGGCTCGCCCACATCTTCGGCCAGGAGATTCGGGCCCCAGTAATCGGCGGGATAACAGAAATTTGATAGCGTGCCCAGGGCGAGTCCAGCTCGGGTTCCCACGGCTGTCTGCGGATACATGCCGAGGTAACACGGGACACAATGCTCGTGTGCCGCCTGGTGGATGGCCAGGGCAGGTGTGAGGCCGCCCACGCGGACAGGATTAAGGTTGAAATACTTGGCACTATGGAGTTCCAGTGCCATGTCGGCCTGCGCGGGAGTCGTGATCGATTCGTCCAGGCAAACGGGTGTCCGCAGGGCCTCCTGCACCATGGCGTGTCCCACGAGATCATCCGCCGATAGTGGCTGTTCCAGCATCCGCAGGTTAAAATCGTCGAATCGATAGATGATTTCCATCTGATTGAGGTTCAGCGCCCCCTCCAGATCACCATGAATATCCGCAGCAGGAAATTCATGACGAAGAACGTTGAGAAGTTGCAAGTCTAATCCTGGACGGATTTTCACGGCTACGCGGCTGAACCCCTTTTCGAACGCGTCTGCCACGGCCTGAACGAAACGTTCCAGATCGGGGCAGTTTGGCCGATCGAGGATGGTGCCGAGCGGGAGTTCCCTGTTCGTTCCGCCCAGAGCGGCGTACAGCGGCTGCCCCTCGATACGGCTTTTCAGATCCCAAAAAGCGATATCCAGAGCCGCCTTGGCGGCACGGTGTCCGCGGATGATCGCTAAAGCCTCCTCCAGTTCGGAACTTGTGTTGAACTCCTTCCCCAAGATGAGCGGGGACATCCAGTCGCGGAGAACACGGTAGGTCCCGGCCGACCACTCAACGGTCCAAAAAGGCCCATTGCCGGGAGCAGCCTCTCCCCAGCCACTGAGGTCTCCGCTCCAAAGGCACACCAAAACCGTTTGCAGCTCGCGCCATTCCTGTGAATTTGGCGAATAGGGAACGGTCTCAAAGCGTAAGGGGGAATTCAAAGGGAGGCCTAAAAGATAAAGATCAATGCGAGAGATTTTCATCCCAGCATACCTCACGGAAAAAGTCCAAATCCGAAGGGG
>NZ_JACIYL010000002.1 GCF_014359955.1 Thermogutta sp.
AGCCGGTTTCTGTGAGCACCAGCCCCAGCAGTTCCTCCACGGATCCCTGAGCGGCGGCCACCAGCCGATCATAAAGAGTAACGAAGCCCCGGAACGCTCCCATCGTGCGGAGGCTGAATTCCGGGATAGCGTCGGCATGCCGGGCGGCCTCCAGCAGACAAAGCCCGTGCGCAGCGGCAAACTCCCGCAAGCGACGCACACTCGTTTCGCCGATGGATCGGGGCGGCGTGTTGATCACCCGTAAAAATGCCACATCGTCCCGCGGATTGTTGATCAGTTGCAGATAGGCGATAACGTCTTTTATTTCCTTGCGCTGGAAGAATTCGACGCCGTTGACAATCTGATAGGGAATCCCCCGTTCCCGGAGCGCGATTTCAAAACCGCGAGACAGGGCATTGATCCGGTAGAAAATCGCGAAATCACGGGGGCGCCGCTCGCCACGTTGAATCGCCCGGGCAATTTGCCCGGCAATATCTTCGGCTTCCTCCTGATTATCGGCATAGGTCACCAGCCGGACCGGGCGGCCCTCTTCGTTGTCGGTGAAAAGGTCCTTTTCTTTCCGCCGCACATTATGGGCAATCAGTTTCGCCGCGACCGCAAGAATCCGTTTTGTGCTGCGATAGTTTTGTTCCAGCCGCACCACACGAACGTTGGGGAAATCCTTTTCAAACTCGAGGATGTTGTTGAGATTCGCGCCCCGCCATCCATAGATCGATTGATCCGGGTCCCCGGTGACAGCCAGGTTGGGGTATTCCACCGAGATCGCCCGGGCAATGGCGTACTGCACGAGATTGGTGTCCTGATACTCATCCACCATCACGAAACGATACGTCGAATCGAGACGGTGGCGGATTTCCGGCGATTGCCGCAGGAGGAGAGCCAGATACATGAGCAGATCATCAAAATCCACCGCGTTGGACCGCCGCAACCGTTCCTGATAAAGCGGATAAATCCGCGCCACGAGCTCTCCCAGCGGCGAACCGTCCCGCGGTGCGTAATCCTGCGGCGTCAGAAGGGCGCTTTTGGCACCGCTGATGGCATGGGCGACCGCCTCAGGGCTGTACGAGCCCAGGTCAATCCGGGCATCAGCAATCGCCGCGCGCAGGGCACGCAGACTGTCGTCTTTGTCATAGATCGTGAAGTGTGATTCCAGCCCCACAAGGTTGGCGTATTTGCGGAGTGTTTGCGCGGCAAACCGGTGGAATGTTCCCAGCCACACCCGAGCCCCGGGCACAAGTTGCTGCACGCGGCTTTGCATCTCCTGGGCTGCTTTGTTGGTGAACGTCAGCCCCAGAATGCTCGTGTCGGGGATGCCCAAGCGGAGAAGATACGCGATCCGATAGGTGATCACCCGCGTCTTGCCACTTCCCGGGCCGGCCAGGACAAGGAGGGGACCCTCCACGTGTGTCACCGCCTCCCGCTGCGCCGGGGTCAGACGAGCCAGTAAGTCGTCATGCATGGAACCGTCCCTGAAATATAAAGAATCTGCCACCCAATTTTGCTTGCTCTTGCGCGTGTCAGAATCCAGGAAAAATTCCTGTTTTCTGCCACTTGTTCAATACACGTTTCCGCGATCTCTCATCCACGCAGTGCCGCCTTTTGGCCTCGGCTGCGTCGCTCTCCGTCGTCTGACAATTCATGCTCGCAGGGGATGTCTGTGCCCCGTCTTCAGCCGGGTCCGGCACATTCCCCGTTCACGCTGCCAACTGGCCCGCGTGAAACCACAGCCGAAACTGACGAACCAAATTCCGCGGCGTTTCACCCGACCTTACTGCGATTGGCCTCGTAGAATTCGAGCATGAAGTCCCGCAGGGCCACGACGCCTTCCCGTGGCATGGCGTTGTAGATCGATGCGCGGCACCCACCGACCGAGCGATGCCCCTGGAGGTTGTACAGTCCGCGGCTTTCCGCCTGTTTGAGGAATTCCTTCTCCAGATCGCCGTTGGGAAGTCGAAAAGCGATGTTCATCGCGGAGCGGCTTCCCGGGGCGGCATGAACGGTGTAAAAACCCTGGCAGCGATCGATGACGTCGTAAATGAGCTGGGCCTTCTCTTCGTTGAACTGTTTCACCTTGTCCAGGTTGCCGAACTCCCGGATGAGCCAGTCGGTCACGAGCTTCACCATGTAAACGGCGAAGACCGGTGGCGTGTTGAGAAGCGACTTCTCCTCCGCAAAACGCTTGTAATTGAGCATCGAGGGCAAATCATCCGGGCACATATCGAGAAAGTCTTTCCGGATGATGACCACCGTCACCCCCGCCGGGCCGAGGTTTTTCTGGGCGCAGGCATAGAGGATGCCGTACCGCGGGAGATCCACCGGCCGGGAAAGCAACTCCGAAGATGCGTCGCAGACCAGCGGCAGGCCCCCGGTTTCCGGTTCGGTGGGAAACTGCACCCCGGCGATGGTTTCATTGGAACAGAAATACACGTACACGGAGTTGGGGTCGATGTTCAACTCCTGATTGGCTGGAACCCGATCGTAGTTGGTCGCTTTGCCGTCCCAGGCGATATGGACCTGTCCCTGCGTTTGCGCTTCGCTGACGGCGAGCTTGCTCCAGGAACCGGTGACGATGTAAGACGCCGGCCGTCCGCTCTTCCGCAGGAAGTTCATCGGGATCATGCCGAATTGCAGCCGCGCGCCACCCTGCATGAAGAGCACGGCGTAATCGTCTGGAATCTTCAGCAACTGACGCAGGTTGGCCTCGGCAGCCTCGATGATGGCCTTGAACGTTGGCGAGCGGTGACTGATCTCCAGGACCGACATACCCAATCCCGGCAGGGCCAGCAGATCGCGCTGCGCCTCCTCCAAAGCGGGAAGTGGCAGCATCGCGGGACCGGGCGAAAAATTGTAAACACGCTTCACCATTGCAAACTCCTCGGTATCGCTTGTTGCATTTCAGGGTTCTGCGATCACATCCAGCGGCGCCGTGCCCCTCACATACACCAGGTGATCCACGAACAAGGACGGCTTTGGCCAGGTGTACAACCCGTGTGGACAGTCGAGCACGGCAGCGTTTTGAGCGGTGCGCTTTTTCCAAGCCTAATCGGGCAGAAGGACTTCGGCAATTGGGGGAGCGTCTCCTCTTCCGGAGGAGCGTGCCTGTGAAGTCCGTTTTTTCGAAGGGATGTGCCTGTCACGTCCACATCCGGAGGGACCGCATTTGGAGGGACCCGCTTGTCGGGTCCGCACGTCGGAGGGACCTGCTTGTTGGGTTCGTCATACAGCGTTGGATCATCAATGCCCATTCACCGGGCACGACAGGCGTGCCCCTCCGATTTTACGAAAACCCTTCGCGCCGAAACACCCCTCGGAGGGACCCGCTTGTCAGGTCCGCACGTCGGAGGGACCTGCTTGTCAGGTCCGTCGTTTGACGTTGGATCATCCATTGCGTTTCGGCAGGGACTGAAGTCCCGCGCGGAAAGCGGGGCTAAAGCCCCGCACTCCATATGGAGTGCGGCGATTCATCGCCGCTTTTTCGTGAAGGCTTTAGCCTTCACAACCTTGCCATTGGCCCGGATGACGCTGGGCCCCCAATCCACCCGATGAACGGGATGAAACTACGTGACCGGTCGGGCCGATTCATGAATCATCCCTACGCACTACATGTTGCGTGACTGGCCTATTGCGGGTAGGGGCCATTCATGAATGGCCCCTACAACTACCTTCCGTCTCACGTCGGAGGTCCTTGAAAAAAGTGAGGATGGGTCAGTTCCTTCGTTCTTTCGCGGATTGATAAAGTCATATTGACAACTGATAATGGAGCCATCACGTAACCTTATTGCCATTTGCGGTCCACCAGCAAAGCGCGAGCTGAAGCGGCCGCCGGACAAATCTGCCTGTCCCAGAGAAAAGGGGTGGTTTCACCTTATGTTGCGAGTGGCTATCTTCTGCACGGTTGGGATCGGCCTGATCGTCACTCTTCTGCACGGTGTGCACGCGGCTGAAAGTGCGTCGTATCTCCAGGAACGATCGGCGATCCTTGCAGGGGTCAACGAGGTCGCCATCGATCCCGGGGCAGTAGCCGGACCGCTTTGTGTCGTGGGCGAAAGGGCTTTCCCGGTTCTGCTGGGTCGCAAAGGCAACGGCCTGCAACCTGTGGTGGCGGCAGGGTACTGGGGTGCCGGACGCGTGGTGGCATTTGGGCACACCGCCGCGTTCTGGACGGACAAAGCCCTTGCCGATTGGCAGACACGACGATTTCTCCTCAATTGCCTGCGATGGGCAGGCGGTCCCGCCACGCCGCTGAATGTCGCCGTTTACAGAATGCCCTCCCTTGCAACCCAGTTGCGAAACGCTCCGGAATTCCGCTACCAGCAGGTTCGGGTCATGGACTGGAATTACCTCAATCCCAATTTCTTTCCACAGACCCACGTCCTCATCGTGAATAGCCATGATTTGTCGCCTCAAACCATCTCTTTGGTGAGCGGTTTCGTCCGTCAGGGTGGAGGACTCCTGGTGAGCGGACTGGGCTGGGGCTGGCTCCAGCTCAATCCGGGAAAAAATTTAAAACATGATTTTCCAGGCAACGCTCTGCTTGCAGAGCCGGGAATCTTTTGGGCCGATGGTTATCTCGAGCGAACCGCACGGAAAGGTTTCACCAATCTGGGGGTGCCCGGCCGCGAATATCATGCCCTGGAAGCCGCGAGGCTTCTGGCAGCCGATTCAGGCAAGCGGAATTCGTTGCCCAGTTCCCTCATTGAACAGGCGTCTCAGACCGTGGCCCTCGCCCTGTCGGTGATTCCGGATGATCATCCCCTCAAAGAGCGCATTGCCCTGTCGGGAAGCGCGGTACAGGCCGTCGTTCCGACGCCACAGTCGCCTGTTCGGAAATCGGATACCGTCGCCCGGGCAACGCTCAGACTCCAGGTCCTTGAGGCCCTGCAGGCAGATAGAGAAGGAGTGGCCCATCCGGCTGCCGCCGTCTTTCCTGGATCGGTGCCCCCTGGATCTCCTCGCGTTTCCCGAAGTGTCACTTTAGACCCGACAACTCCGGGATGGCAAAGCACCGGGCTGTATGCGGTGGCTGGAGAGCCGATCACAGTCGAGCTGGATGTCCCGGCAGCGGTCGGCGGGGTGTTCGTCCAAATCGGTTGTCACACAGATCGCCTTTGGCATCTCGATGAGTGGAAACGGGTTCCGGAAATCGTCAAGCGGACGACCATCTCCAGCCCGCGAATCAGAGTTGTCAGTCCTTTCGGTGGACTGGTTTATCTGGGCATGGTGCGTCCCAACCCGCAACTCGGCCAGGTGACCTGCCGCATCGATGGTGCGATCGAGGCTCCGGTCTATTTTCATGGGCAAACCAGTCTTCAGGATTGGCGACGAATTCGGCTCCGGCCGGCTCCCTGGGCGGAATTGGTTTCCCGACGCATCATCCTCACCTTGCCCTCGGAATATGTGCGAGATCTCGACGAGCCGGATCGCGTTATGGACTTCTGGACGGCCGTCATCGAGGCGTGCGATCGACTGGCGGGAGGGCCGCCCCGTCCGGATGCGCAGCGGATCGTGTGTGACGTCCAAATCAGCGCCGGCTACATGCACTCCGGTTATCCCATCATGACGCATCTGGATATCGCGCCCGTCCTGGTCAACGTCGATCGTCTGCGGGCGAACGGTCACGGCGGAGTCTGGGGGTTGTTTCACGAGATCGGTCACAATTATCAGTCCGCTGACTGGACATTTCAGGGAACAGGCGAGGTCACCAACAATCTTTTCACCGTTTACGTGTTTGATCACCTCTGTCACATTCCTCGGGAAAAGACCCATCCGGCCCTGGAGCAGCATGTGAGACTTCGGCGACGACAGGCCTACTTTGCCGCCGGTGCCCCTTTCGAGCGGTGGCAAGCCGATCCGTTTCTGGCCCTCGATATGTATCTTATGATGCAGGAGGCCTTTGGCTGGGAGCCGTTCCAAAAAACCTTCGCCGAATATCGGACGTTAAGGCAAGACGAACGGCCGCGAACGGATCAGGAAAAGCGGGACCAGTGGCTCGTGCGTTTTTCCCGCGCTGTTGGTCGCGATCTCAGTGGGTTTTTCCAGATGTGGGGCATCCCCGTTTCGCCTCAGGCCGTGCAGTCACTCCGCGACCTGCCACCCTGGCAACCGCCGATGTAAGGGAGGACCGGCCTTCGGCTTCACCCGTTGTCGGTTCGGTCATGCCAGGCATGTTCCGGGCGGAATACCGCAGACTGGGGAAAGCCAGCGTCACGCAGGCCTATCCAACCGGTTTACGAGCCCTCTTTCCGGCGGATGCAAGATGACTCTCGCAACCTCACAAGTTGGCGGTAGATGTCTCTCGCGATACCATGACAGCGTCAGATCGTTTAGACTGTTGGGCCGCCTCCGTCGCTGGTTAAAGCCGATTTTGACCGGGAAAAATACTATGGGTAGCGATGCCGGGTCTATTGCACAGCGCCCATCGTTTCTATCATGGTCCATTTGCAGGGTCTCTGAGGAAGAACGACGACTGGGCTGCGGATGGACATGATGGCCGATTTTGCAGGGGTCAACGAGGTCGCCATCGATCCCGGGGCAGTAGCCGGACCGCTTTGGGCGGATAAAAAACATTGGCCATTCTGGTGTCTATCTTTTGGTTGATGTGTGTTTGTTTGTCAGGAGTTCCCTATGCGTCCGAAGTCGCTGTCAATTCTGGTCGGGTCTATTGCCGTGCTGGCCCTGGGGGCCGCCGACCTTTCCCAGGCGAAGGGGCCGGCCACCGAACGCCCCAATCTCGTGATCATCCATGCCGATGAGCTCAACCTCGATGTGCTCGGCTGTTATGGAGGAAAGATCGTGGGGACTCCCAACATCGACTGGCTCGCCGAGCACGGAGCCAAATGCACCCGGTTTTATGCGACCACGCCGGTTTGTTCGCCCTCCCGGGCGGCATTCGTGTCAGGTCTGTATCCCCACCACACCCGAGTCACCACAAACGATATTCCCCTCGATGACCACATCGTCACGTTCGCCGCGGAGTTGGCCCGGGCGGGCTACGCAACCGGATATGCCGGAAAATGGCATCTCGATGGTCCTGGAAAACCCCAATGGGCGCCGAAACGCAAGTTCGGCTTTCAGGATAATCGCTACATGTTCAACCGCGGTCACTGGAAAAAAATGGAAGACACGCCGGCAGGTCCCCGGGTTGCCGCCCGCAATGCAAAGGGCCAGCCAACGTACAGTCTGGATGGCGCCGACGCGTCCTCTTACACCACCGACTGGTTGACGACGAAAACGCTTGACTTCATTGCAGAGCACGCATCGGAGCCGTTCTGCTTCATGGTCAGTATTCCCGATCCCCATGATCCCAACACCGTTCGTCCCCCCTACGACACAATGTACGCCAACGTCGAGGTGCCGATCCCCGCGAATATGCATAAGAAGCCGGAGCAGATTCCGAATTGGGGCCGTCCCGAAGAGCGCGTGACGGAGGCCACCCTTCGCAGGATCATGCCCGCCTATTACGGAATGGTTAAATGCATCGACGACAACGTCGGACGCATCCTGAAGGAATTGCGAAAGCACAACCTGCTGGAGAAGACGATCATTGTCTTCACGGCCGACCACGGAGATCTTTGCGGAGAACATGGCCGCCTGAACAAAGGCGTGCCCTATGAGAAGTCTGCCCGAATTCCCTTTGTCATCTACTATCCCCCGAAAATCCCCGCCGGAACTGTTGTGGATAAGGTGCTCACGTGCGTCGATTTTAAACCGACGATCCTCAGCTTGATGGGTGTGAAGGAGACCTCCCCCAGCCATGGCCGCGATGCCTCAGCGCTGTTTGAAGGGAAACCGATCCCCGGCTGGCACGACGTGGCCATCATTCGTGGAACCAATCCCTGGTTATGCGCTATTTCAGGCGATTATAAACTGGTCGTTTCGGCGGTCGATCGCCCCTGGTTGTTCGACCTGGTCAAAGACCCACTGGAGCTCGAGAATCAGGCCGACAAGCCCGAATATCGGGAGGTGGTTGTCAAACTCGCCCGGGAAATCGTCGCCTACGGCAAGAAGTATGATGACCCCTATCTGGCGAACGAGAATATCAAGGCGTCGCTGGACAGCATCCTCGGAAAGTAGCGGCGTCAGCCACCACCACAGGCGAAGGAAGAGACTCGGTTCAACGGTCGCCAGGATTTTTAGCTAATCTACCTGGCTGTAGTGAAAACATCAGGTGACCCTGGCCGCCAGAGGAATGCTCACCGCGATTTACCCGGGTCACCAAAGGCCCCCGATTCCCGACACCGGGCAACTTCTCCCCAGAGGGGGCAGCGCGGAAGGACGCATCCCTCCCGGCAGTGAGGTGGCCCTCGAGGGTGAGGGCACCCTCTCCGCAGGTGGAGCGCATTTCCGACGGATACAGGAAAAAAACGCAAAAACAGAAAGCCATTAGAAAGCACGGTCGGCGACCGGGTGAAACCTGGTGCCCAGACCAGGGTTGAGTAATAAGGTGGCGTGCGCATCAATGCCGTTGGTGCATAAAAGTTATGAGCCACCGAACGTCAATGAGGTCTCGGTATGGGGTGGCCACGGGCCATCCACGGTAAGCGATCCCCGAGGCCGTTGTGCCCCGAGATCTGCCTGGCAGCACTCCTGGTGCTCTTCGATGCACGTCAGTCAAATGGGCTGCTCACGCAGGTTTACCGACTGCGGTGGTGCCGGTAAAACTCAGACAAACATAACCAGGTCTCGTTTGACGGTTTTTCAGCGGCAGAGTTGGGCAGGGTCGATCTCGCCCAGCCGTGAAAAGATGGCGTTATTCGCGGCGAGCCGACCGCCAACTCGTACTATTCGTAAGTAAGGGAGGAAAAACTGATCATGAACAGGTCCATGAACGTCCTGTCGCGGGGGAAACAAAACTGGCTGAAACTGGCTGTCGTCGGGCTGATGGTGCTGTTTCCCTTGGCAACCACCAGGGCGGCGGCTCCCGAGCCGCAGCCACCGGCGCAGGATCGCGCAGCCTGGATGGACGAGGCACGCTTCGGCATGTTCATCCACTGGGGAATCTATTCTCAGCTCGGCCGCGGTGAATGGGTGATGAATCGGGAAAAGATTCCGGTGGCAGAGTACGAAAAACTGGCGGCCACCTTCAATCCCGTCAAATTCAATGCGGAAGAATGGGTGCGCATCGCGAAGGACGCCGGAATGCGCTACATCGTCATCACCAGCAAACACCACGACGGATTTGCCATGTTCGGCTCCAAGGTGAGCCCCTATAACATCGTGGATGCCACACCCTTCAAACGCGATCCGCTTAAAGAACTGGCCGCCGCCTGTCAGAAGTACGGGATTCGACTGGGATTTTACTACTCTCACGCGCAGGACTGGCACCATCCCGGCGGCGCCATCAGTCGTGGTCCGTGGGACCCCCGACAAAAGGGCGACTTCGACACCTATTTCCAGAAAAAAGCCCTTCCTCAAATCCGCGAACTGCTCACAGGCTATGGACCGGTTGCCGTGTTGTGGTGCGATACTCCCTGGCAGATGACCCCGGAAAAAGCCCGACAAATCACCAGGCTGGTCCGGGAGCTGCAACCCGCAACGCTTATCAATAGTCGCATCCTTTACCATGGTCGCGACATTCCCAGTCTTTCCCCGGAACAATTGAGTGAATTGCGGGATATCGGCGTGGACTTTCTGTCCTACGGCGACCGGCAGATCCCGGCCAATCCTTTCCCGGACTGGCATTGGGAGACCTGCATGACGCTGAACCGTTCCTGGGGATACCGGGCGGATGACCATGACTGGAAGACCCCCGCCACCGTGATTCGGATGCTTGTCGAGGTAACGAGCAAGGGTGGGAGCTTCCTGCTCAATGTTGGACCGACGGCGGAAGGGGTGATCCAGCCCGAAGCTGTGGCCATCCTCCGCCAGGTCGGCGATTGGCTGAAGGTCAACGGCGAGTCGATTTACGGGGCGGGACGCGCCAACCTGAAGAGCCCTGCCCCCGCAGCCAGGGCTCCCAGAGGCAGGCGCGGAGAAGGGGCCGCGGAAACCGGCCCCGACTGGCTGGCCACGGCCCGGCCGGGGAAGCTGTACATCCATCTGTTCCGCTGGCCTCAGGAACCCTTCGCCCTGAAAGGCGTCTCCGGGTCTGTGGAGAAGGTTTCTCTCCTGGCGGATCCTGCACACGAGCCGCTTCGCTTCCAGCAGGACGACGATACGGTGACCGTGCATCTGCCGCCCAAAGCCCTGGACGACCGCGACACAGTGCTCTGTCTCGAGCTGAGGTAATCCACGATGAGGCGTTCGTTTTTGCCGGTCGCATTCGTCTCTACTCTGATATTGAGGATTGCGGTCTCCGGAGCGGCTTTCGCGCTGTCCGAAAGCAGCACTATTCCCATCGAAGAAGGGCCGGTTCAACCGACCTGGGAGTCTCTGGCCCAGCACTATCGTGTCCCGGACTGGTTCAGGGACGCGAAGATCGGCGTCTGGCTGCATTGGGGTATCCCCTCCGCGATCGACGAGAACCGGCCCAACGATGGGTCGCACTACGGCCGCCGAATGTATGGCCCCAACGAGGGTGAAACCGGCCTGCAACTCGAGATGACCCGCAGATTGTCTGAGTGGCACGCCCAGCGCTACGGTCCACCTTCGGAATTCGGTTACGAAGACTTTGTGCCGCTATTCAAGGCGGAAAGGTGGGATCCGGAATCGCTCGTGATATTCTTCAAAGAGTGCGGCGCCCGTTTTATCATGCCGGTCGCATGTCACCATGACAATTTTGATTTGTATGATTCATTTCACCCCTGGAATTCCGTCAAAATGGGCCCCCATCGCGATATCGTGGGGGAATGGAAAGCGGTCGCGGTCAAACACGGGCTCAAATTCGGTGTTTCCACCCATCTCTACTGGTCTCCTCGCTTCTTTATGACTGCCCGACAATATCAAAAACCGGGTACTCTGGAATGGAAACTGTTTAATATGGATTTCGATCCTAGAAATTACGCGAGTCAGGACAGCTGGAACCAACACTGGTATCTTCGATGCTGGGAACTGATCGAAAAATACGATCCCGACATATTCAATAACGATGCTCCCTTCCCTGACGAAAAACGGGGTAAAAGCCTGGGCATCACGCTGTTTACATCTTTTCTCAATCGGGATCTTAAAGAAAACAATGGAAAGCAAACGGTGGTTATTTCACTTAAAGCCACCAACAAACCACCGTCCGCTTTTACGTACAATTGCGAGCGGGGAATGTTTAGCGATATTCAGCCCTACCCGTGGATATGGGCGACCGATCTTTCCGGCAGTTGGTTCTATCGCAAGGAAGCTGTCTGCCGGATGAGTATACCCGTCATGATAGGAAACGTTGTGGATGTCGTCAGCAAGAACGGTATTGCCATGCTCAATGTGGCCCTGCGGGGTGACGGAACGCTCCCCGAAAACCAGGCAGAATACCTGAAAGCCCTGGGACGATTTCTGGCCATCAACGGCGAGGGGATCTATGGCACTCGCCCGTGGAAAGTCTATGGGGAAGGACCGACGGAAATCAAAACGGGACGCGGCAAGGAAAATTATCATCCGTATACATCCCATGACATTCGTTTCACTTCCAGGCCCGGCGTGCTCTATGCCTTTGTCCTGGCACCCCCGAGCGACAATATCGTGATCAAGACACTCGCCAGCGGCGGCATACTGGACAGGGACATTGCGTCGGTTGAATTGATGGGAAGCCAGGAACAGATAATTTGGCAACGCACACCGGAAGGGCTGGTTATCCAGCGTCCCAAAACACTTCCCGCTCAACCGGTGATTGGGTTCAAACTTCTCCTGAATTAGTCGGACAATCGACAAGGGACGATAATGCGTAGGCCGAGCGTACTCACCATTCTATTGTGGCTGTTTGTTATTGGGGCTCTGGCGACTAGGGTGAGCGCCGCGGAGTCTGTGACCACCGGCCAAGGACCGGACGATCAGTCGGAGCATGACAGGCGGATGGCCTGGTGGCGGGAGGCCCGGTTTGGGCTGTTTATCCACTGGGGACTCTATTCAGTGGCCGGGGGAGAATGGCAGGGCAAGGACTACGGCAAGGAAATGGGTGGAGCCAGCGCGGAATGGCTCATGAATAGCGCCAATATTCCCCGGGAAGAATATCGCAATAGCCTGGCGCCGAGATTTAATCCCACGCGGTTTAATGCGACGGAATGGGTCGCCACAGCCAAGAACGCGGGCGCCAAATATATCGTGATCACCGCCAAGCATCACGAGGGCTTTTGTCTCTTCGACTCGCAATATACAGATTACGACGTTGTCGATGCCACGCCATTCAAACGGGACGTCATCAAGGAACTCTCCGAGGAATGCAAAAAGCAGGGCATCCGCCTGGGGCTGTACTATTCCCAAAGTAGGGATTGGTACCATCGAGGCCGGGGCAGCAACCATCCCGGAATTATGTCAGACGAGGAGTATGTCAACTTCGTGAAAAACCAATTGCGGGAACTTCTGACGAATTATGGCGATATTGCCATTATCTGGTTCGACACCGGTAGCAATGACGTAGAAGAGAATAACCAGTACGGCGCCGTGGTGCGACAACTGCAGCCGCAGGCCATTATTTGCAGCCGCCTTTACGGTCGTGGCGTACCACCGGCCCAGCGGCTCTACGCCGACTTCGAATCGCTCCCGGATCGAACCATTGCTCCCAAACGCATGGAAGGTGATTATGAAACCTGCATGCCCATGCGATCAAACTGGGGATACGACCGCGACGACAACAACTGGAAAAGCACGAAAGAACTCATCCATTATCTCGTGCTGAGTGCGGCCCGCGGCGTGAACTTTTTGCTCAACGTGGGGCCGACACCGGAGGGGACCTTCTGCCCCGAAGAGATGGAAAGACTCAAAGAAATGGGTGCCTGGATGAAAATCAACGGCGATTCGATCTACGGTAGTCGTCCCTCGCCGGTGGATTTTGATTTTCCGTGGGGAACGATGACGCAGAAAGATCGGCTGCTCTATCTCCATGTCCTGGACGGAGACGCGAAAGATATCGTTTTTTATGGTGTGGTGGGCAAACCTGTCAAAGCCTATCTGCTGGCCGATCCCGGCACAATTTGCGACATCCAGTATGATGACCGCCGCCACATCACAACCGTCCATCGACCAGCAGTAATACCAGACGATAAAGATACCGTCATTGTGGTGGAATATCATTCGCCACCCACCGCCGACCCGAATGCACAGGGGGAATACTACTGGCCCAAGGCCACGGAAAGAAAAACGCGAAGGCGTTTATAGCGCGTATGATAGAGTTTCACGAGAAAAATCTACGAACGACTGGGTAACCTGGTCCGTTTATCGGCAGAAATGACAAACGTGACTTCTGAGCGCGAAACAAGACAGACGCAACATTGTTGAAAGATTTCCGTTATAAAGCCAGCGCAAAATTGGCATCCAGACGCATGGTTGGTCCATTCGGAAACGATGAGCCCGCCCGTGAGTGTTGTGGCTCATTTAAGCAAAAACAGGCCGTTACATTACTGTCATTAACGCGAAAGAACTAAAGTGACAATGCGTGCGATCAATCTGAACTGGCTATTTGGACTCATGGTGGCCGTTGCCGGAACGGCCCCCGCCCGCGCCGGTGATTTTCCGCTGTTTAGCTGGGATCGGGTGCCGGTTTATGCACATGTGGGCAAAGCGTCGGACGACTTCACACCGGAGCAATTGGACTTTCTGGCCAAACATTTTAATTTCATCACAATAGAGAAAGACCAGGCAAGTCACAAACACGGCAGTACCGAAAAAGGCTTTGCTGTAGCTGCCAGGGAGATTAAAAAGCGAAATCCCAATGCCAAGGTACTGTTCTACTGGAATGCGTCGCTGGACACATCGTCGAATCGCGGGCGGTACGAAGCCATGGAAACCTTTCCCCAGGGCGGGTTTTTGACGGATCCCCTGGGGCAGATCATCAAGCGGCGCGGGGCGGTCCCCAACTACGACCTCACCCGCGAGGACGTGCGTCACTGGTGGTCGGACGTGGCGGCGAAAGCCGTCACTGAATATGGTGCCGACGGAATCTTTGCCGACGCCATGGATCAGCGGGAAGAAAAAGGACTAACACCAGAGAAGATCAAGGCCCTTACTGCTGCCCGGGTAGCGCTCCTGGAAGAAACACGTCGCAAGATTGGCCCCCACAAACTCATTATTTACAATGGTCTGATGAAAGGCGATGCCCAGCAACTGCTGCAATTCGCCGACGGGGCCATGATCGAGAGTTTCTGTCATCCTTCCTATGGGGATAGCAAGGAAGTTCTGGTCGAGTACTTTGAGGCAACACGGGCCGCCGCTCAAGCGGGTAAGATCGTCATTCTCAAGGGTTGGCCGGGGTTCACTTTCCGCTGGAAGGAGATGATGGCCCGACCTTATGCTGAACTGGCCCAGCTTGCGAGAGAGCGGATCACATTCCCGCTGGCCTGTTTTCTCATCGCAGCGGAGCGGAATTGTTACTTCTGCTATAGCTGGGGCTATCGGGAATTTCACGGAACCTTTGAGTGGTATCCCGAGTTCGATAAACCACTTGGTCCGCCCAAGGGCCCTGCCCAGCGCAGCGGCTGGATCTTTCGGCGTGAATTCGAACATGCGTCTGTGTTTGTGGACCTTGAACACAAGGTTGCGAGAATCGACTGGAAACCGTAGAAACTATTTTGGTGTGAGAACCACGCAGGGTTCTCTCGGCAGATGAGGTGAATTTCCTACGCAAAAAATTGATGTACTCGATTAATTCGCTGACAGGCAAAACGACGCTCTCGCGGTTATTCGTCCGCAGTCAAAAACGATAGAACCAGGATATAACGCGCAGGTAGCAGGTATCGGTGATCTTAGTCCAGATTGGAGAGAAACATTCATGCGACACACGTGGATTATTCTTGCTGGGCTTTTGTTGGTATTCTCGGCGAGTTTGGGATGGGCCGCGACATCGGGAGAGAAGCCCAATATCGTTTTCATCCTGGCCGACGACCTCGGGTACGGTGACGTCCAGTGTTACAATCCCGAGCGGGGTAAAATCCCGACTCCGTATATCGATCGACTGGCCGCCGAGGGCATGATGTTTACCGACGCTCACAGCACATCATCGGTATGTACACCAAGCCGCTACAGCATTCTTACTGGTCGCTACAACTGGCGGACGCGCCTTCAGTCGGGAGTTCTCAGCGGGTACAGCCCCCCGTTGATTGACGCGAACCGCCTCACGGTGCCGGCCCTGCTCAAACAGCATGGGTACCATACTGCGTGCATCGGCAAGTGGCATTTGGGTATGAATATTCCGAGGCGTGAACCCTCGCCGAAAATCACCGATGGTCCAACAACTCGCGGATTCGATTATTTCTTCGGCATCAGCGCGTCGCTGGATATGCCCCCGTTCGCTTATATAGAGAACGACCATTTCACCGAACCCTTGACGACCACCAAGACGTGGCAGCGGACGGGTCCGGCAGCCGCCAGCTTCGAGGCGGTCGATGTCCTGCCCACCCTCACGCAGCGCGCCGTGGATTACATTACAGAGCGAGCCACCACCAAACAACCGTTCTTCCTCTATCTGGCTCTCACTTCCCCCCATACACCGATCGTGCCGTCCAAGGAATGGCAGGGCAAAAGCCCCCTCGGCAAATACGGCGACTTCGTCATGCAAACGGATTGGACCGTGGGCCAGGTGGTGGCGGCCATCGATCGGGCAGGCTTGCGTGAGAATACCCTGGTAATCTTCACCAGTGACAACGGTTGCTCGAAGGCCGCAAGAATCGAGGAGCTTCAGCAGCGCGGGCACTACCCGAGCGGTCCCCTGCGCGGCTCGAAATCCGACATCTGGGACGGGGGGCATCGCATCCCGTTCATCGTCCGCTGGCCAGCCCGCGTGCCCGCCGGCAGCCGCTGCGACCAGCTTGTTTGCCAGATGGACCTGATGGCAACCTGTGCCGATATCCTCGGGGTCACACTGCCGCCCGATGCTGGAGAAGATAGCGTCAGTTTTCTCCCTTTGTTGACCGGCCAGGCCAAGGAGCCGGTCCGCCGGGTTCTCGTCCATCACTCCTACTATGGAGTTTTTGCCCTTCGCGAGGAGCAGTGGAAACTTGCCCTGTGCGGTGGATCGGGCGGGTGGACACCCCCGTCCTTCGGCGGCCCCGAGGCCATGGCTCTGCCTCAAACCCAACTGTACAATATGGCGACTGATATCGGTGAGACAAACAATCTTTATGCCGAGCAACCCGAGCGAGTTACATCGATGACCCAGTTGCTGGAGAAAGTCGTGGCCGATGGTCGCAGCACACCCGGTCCCAAGCAGGCCAACGATGCACCGGTGGAAATTCGCAAGAAGGGCAAGCCCCGCAGGAGGGGATAACGAGAATAAGGTGGCTGCATCACGTCCGATGTCCTCTCATGGACCTTGCGATGAGAAACGTTTATATTCCGACAATTCATTTTTGATCGAGTAAATCAGGTGTTTACCTTTTTATCGTGACTAAGTATTCACAGGGGGTGGAAACTCCCGCAACGGTTACCTGAGAGAAAGGGATCTGTCATGAAAAACTGGAAAATGCTCCTCTGTCTGGCCGCTGCCTGCTTGTGGGGGCCCCTGTCGGCTATTGCGGCAGATGGTGCGTCGAAACCGAATATCATCATTGTCATGCCCGACGATCTTGGTTACGGCGATTATCACTGCTTGGGCAATCCGATTGTGAACACTCCCTCGGTTGACGCTTTCAAGACGCAGAGCCTCTTATTCACGCAGTTCCATGTCAGCCCGACCTGCGCCCCCACGCGTGCCGCACTGATGAGCGGGCGACACGAGTTCAAGAACGGTGTGACGCACACAATTTACGAACGGGAGCGGATGAGTTTGAAGACTTTTACACTGGCCCAGATGCTCAAGACCGTTGGATACACCACCGGTATTTTCGGCAAATGGCACCTGGGCGACGAGGAACCCTATCGCCCTGAGAATCGCGGTTTCGATGAGGTGTACATTCACGGCGGCGGGGGTATCGGTCAGACGTTTCCTGGATCCTGCGGCGATGCTCCCGGCAACACCAATATCAATCCGGCTCTCTGGCACAACGGTAAGTGGGAAAAGACCGTGGGGTACTGCACGGACCTTTTCTTCGCTCAGGCTATTCGGTGGATAGATGCTCAGCGCCAGGCCGGACGACCGTTCTTCGCGTACATCACCCCCAACGCGGCACATACTCCGCACGTTGTTCCCGAGGAATACTATCGGCAGTATCTCGGTAAACCCGGCGTGAATGAGGACCTGGCCAAGTTTTATGGGATGATCGAAAACATCGATACTAATTTCGGTAAATTACTGAAGAAGTTAGACGAATGGGGAATTGCCGACAATACATTAGTGATCTATATAGGCAGCGACAACGGTGGGACGGCGGGAGTGCGCATTTACAACGCGGGCATGCGCGGCCACAAGAACACTCCTTACCAAGGTGGGACGCGAGTGCCCTGCTTCATACGCTGGCCAGCCGGCGGTGTGCCTGCGGGAGCAGAGTGCGATGCCTTGACCGCGCACATTGACATTTACCCAACGCTGGTTGAAATCACGGGTGCCAAACTGTCTGATGAGGTGAAGCAGCAAATCGAGGGTATCAGCCTGGTGCCGCTCCTGAAAAATCCAAAGGCCCCATGGCCCGATCGGTTGTTGATCCATCACATTGGGCGCTGGCCGCGAGGACAGGCGGCGCAGTCCAAATATGCGGGATGCGCTATCCAAAATGCGCGTTTTACGCTCGTTAATAACGAAGAACTCTATGACCTGAAAGCCGACCCAGGTGAAACCACCAACGTCATCGACGCTCATCCGGACGTCGTGGCCCGATTCCGCGCTGCCTACGATCGCTGGTGGGAGGAGGTTCAACCCTTCCTGGTGAATGAAAACGTCATCGGCCCGAAGATTAATCCCATGAAGGCCCTTTACTGGCAGCAATTCGGCGGCGGGCCAGACGCGGAGCTTTTGAAAAGAATGGATCCTACCCGCGTCATCGAGAATAGGGCAAGGACGCCAAGGCGGCAAAACAGATCAGCGGTGGCGCCATGAACGGCAATGGGCTTATTTTCACCTTACGTGAACCGGCCCTGATTGCACCTCCGGCCTGCGGTCTATAGCCTCTCAATGCGGTCTATAGCCTCTCAATATTATTCTTTTATTGACGAACGATTAGACAGCGGGCACCCGTGGATATTGCGGGAATCCCGATTTGACCAACCCCGGGACCGGGAATCTGGCCGCGGAAAACTCGCGGTTCCCGCATAACGATAACGCCACTTCGATCTGCATGGCCAGCCGGTGCAGGATCAAGGCTGGATTTTGCGGGGACCAGCACGCGCCATCTTGCATGTGGCGCGCTGTGGAGCGATCAGGCGGGAGGCGCACGATGAGAACGCCCGAACGATTTGTGAAAATAGGAATGGCGTTGCTATTGGGAGCCTGGCTCGCGGGCAATGCCCGGGCGGTCGAGCCCATCACCATTGAATCGTTGTTGACCGAGATGATCGACCGCGATGCAGTGGCGCGCTTGCCCGAGCCGGACTTCCGGCTCAAACAGGCCAGCAGCTACAACCGGGCCTCGAAGACGCCGGACGATCCTGAGGGCTGGTTCGCCAACCACGATTTCAATGCGTCCGACAAGGACAGGAACTTTATCCGTATCGAAGAAAACCACGGACGGAAGGAATGGGTGTTGATGGAGGACCAGGGGCCGGGCGTCATCGTGCGTTCCTGGATGCCGTGGCGCAGTCCCAGGGCACCGAGAACCACGGCCATCCTGCGAATCTATCTGGATGGCTCGGAGACACCGGTCATCGAGGGCAACGCCCTGGAACTATTTCAGGGCACGGGGCTCATTCCCTATCCCTTCGCGCATGGGTCGCTGCGATCGGCTGTTTCTTACTTCCCCATCCCGTACGCGCGAAGCTGCAAAATCACCTTGTCCGAGCGGCCGTTCTTCTTTCAGTTCACCTATCGCAGTTATCCTCCCGGTACGCCCGTCAAAACGTTCACCAGGGCTGATTTTGAGAAGGCCGCGGGACTTGCGAAACGGGTGGGCCAGGCTTTGCTCAACCCGGAGCCTCCTCGAGCTGGAAAAACCATGGCACTCAATGGCACGCTGGGCGCCAACGAGGAAAAATCGCTGCTTTTGCCTGCGGGTCCGGCGGCAGTGCAGCACCTGACATTCAAACTTGGCAGCTACGACGACCCGGCGGTGACGCGGCACGTGGTTATCAAGATGACCTTTGACGGCCGGCAAACCGTGTGGTGTCCGGTAGGGGATTTCTTCGGGAGCGGCATCGGTCTTCATCCGTTTCAGGACTGGTATCGCACGGTAGCGGCGGACGGCACGATGTCCTGCCGCTGGGTGATGCCGTATCGGGATTCGGGCAGTATCAGCCTCCTCAACCTGGGAGACCAGCCGGTTTCCTTCCAGCTCGATGTGCTGGTCGGCGAGTGGCAGTGGGACGATCGTTCGCTGTATTTCAATGCCGCCTGGCGCGGCCAGTATCCCGTCCCCACGCGACCGCATTCCGATTGGAACTATGTGACACTGAAAGGCCGCGGTGTTTATCTGGGTGACACGCTGACCGTGATGAACCCGGTCGACAAATGGTGGGGCGAAGGTGACGAGAAAATCTGGGTGGACGGCGAGACGTTCCCGTCACTCTTCGGCACCGGTACCGAGGACTACTACGGCTACTCCTGGGGCGGGCAAAGCACCGATTTCTACGAGCATCCCTTTCATGCCCAGGTACGCTGCGGCCCATACGACAAGTTGCACCGAAAAACCGGCGATGAACGGACCACCCGGGGTTACAGCACCGAAACGCGGACGCGCGCACTCGATAGGATTCCCTTCGGGCGGTCGTTGCAGTTGGACATGGAGGTGTGGGCCTGGGCCGATTGCAACATGGGTTACAGTGTCGCCGTCTATTGGTATGGCGACGCAGAGACGACCTCCAATCGTCACCCGGATCCAGCAGGCGTCCGGTTGATTCCCCCGCTACCAGCAGATGTCGGCGCGGCGACAACACAGGAGAACGCGCGATCGCTCACCGAAACGCGCGACCATTCCAGCCCCAATGTCGTCCTGATTCTCGTTGATGATCTCGGCTACGGCGATCTCGGTTGTTACGGTGCAACAAAGGTGAAGACGCCGAACATCGATCGTTTGGCCGCGGAAGGAAGGCGGTTCACCGACGCACACGCGGCTTCGGCGGTCTGCACGCCCTCGCGGTATGCCCTGCTGACGGGCCGGTATCCCGTCCGGGCAAACGGTGGGCGAGGCGTGTGGGGCCCGGCTCCGGTGACCTCCGGCCTTATCATCGATCCGGACACTCTTACGATTGCAGACTTATTCAAAAACAACGGTTACGTGACGGCGGCACTGGGCAAATGGCATCTGGGATTCAAGACGGGACAGAACGACTGGAAGGAACCGTTGCGTCCCGGACCGCAGGATCTCGGATTCGATTACTACTTTGGCATCCCTGTGGTCAGCAGCGCCCCGCCCTACGTCTGGGTGGAAAATGACCATATTGTGGGTGGCGACCCGGCCGATCCGCTGATCTATGTCGGCGGGGAACACGAAAAAGAGGTGACACCCATCACGCCCATTCCGCCCGAGGCCTCTCAGCGTACGCCCAACATGTTCAAGGGGGCGGTCATAGCCCATGAACTGTTCAACCCTTACGAAATGGGCGATGTCCTGACGAAAAAAGCTGTGGCCTGGATCACGGCCAACAAGGACAAACCATTCTTTCTTTACCTGGCCACCCCACACATTCACCATCCTTTTACCCCTGCCAAACGGTTCCAGGGCTCCAGCCAGTGCGGGCTTTATGGCGACTTTATTCAGGAACTGGACTGGATAGTGGGAGAGGTTTTGCGGTGCCTCGATGAAAACGGCCTGACGAACAACACGCTGGTGATTCTGACCAGTGACAACGGCGGCATGTTCAATACCGCTGCTCAGGCCGCCTTTCGGGCTGGACATCGGATCAACGGCGATCTGCTCGGGTTCAAGTTCGAGGCCTGGGAAGGTGGGCACCGCGTCCCCTTCATTGCGCGATGGCCGGGAAAGATTCCAGCCGGCACGGTGTCCCATCAACTCATCTGTCTCGTGGATATGCTGGCCACCTTCGCCGCGTTGACCGGGCAGGAGCTCAGCGAGGCGCAATTGGGTGACAGCGTCAACATCCTCCCCGCTTTGAGAGGTGATCCCGGGCTGCCCCTCCGCGACCGGCTCCTGGTGGCGCCTTTTCGTCCCACACATCTTTCTGTTCGCCAGGGCAAATGGATGTATATCCCCGCCCAGGGCGCCGGTGGATTCAGCGGCAACAAGCCGGGCATGCACACCTTTGCCGGCCCTGCCGCTGCCAGCTTTACCGGTCACCGGAACAGCGATATTGAAAACGGCAAGATAAAGAAGGACGCCCCACCCGCCCAGCTTTACGACCTGGAGAAAGATGTCAACGAGACCACCAACCTATACAACCAGCATCCGGAAGTGGTGCGGGAAATGGATGCCCTGCTAAAAACATACAAACCGCCGGAGCTGCCTCTGCCCGAGGCACGATCACGGCGGAAAGCAGGACATTAACCCGAACGCCGTCACGGGGTCGGTGGGCATCAGTCTTCCGGCGATCTTGAGTTTCCTCGGACATGACGAGCGTGCGGCTTCGCCCTGGGAGGGACGTGGTCTCATATCCGTCTTTTCCTCGCGCGATAAAAGTAACACACCGCATCGCACTGTTGACAGGCGACCGGAAACGTCCCAGGATAGCGGCGTGCTGTCGATGGGTGGTTGAAACACGAAGGTGATTCAGAATACGATCGCGTTGTTGCCGAGCAGCTAAGAGTCCTTTCCCCACCTCGAGACGTGATGGAGATGGCTGCGATGCGAAACCTTGTTGGGTGCGTGTTACTTTCCCTGGGCCTGGGAATCGGCACATTTTGTGTTGGTGCAGAGAGAGCCCCGTTCCATCCCCTGGTTTTGTGGTATCGTCAGCCCGCACAGAATTGGGAACGGGAGGCCCTGCCGATTGGAAATGGACGCCTGGGAGCAATGATCTTTGGCGGAGTTGAAGAGGAACATCTCCAGTTCAATGAAGACAGCCTCTGGATCGGCGACGAGCAGGACACGGGGGCTTACCAGGCGTTCGGCGATATTCTCATCGAGCTGAAGCACCCGGGCGAAAAGGCGACCGATTACGTGCGGTCGTTGGATATTTCCCGCGGTGTCCACGAGGTTCGCTATCGACTCGGCGACGTGACCTGGCGGAGGATGGCGTTTGCCAGTCATCCGGCCCAGGTGCTCGTCGTTCGATTGGAGGCCGATCGCCCCGGTCAATACAGCGGTCGCGTCCGTCTCAGGGACGCCCATCGGGGAAACATCGAGTTGAACGAGCATTGCTTCACACTCCGGGGCTCGCTGGCCGGCTACGTTTACAACAAAGGAAGTACGTCCGGCAGAAAAGAGCCCTATGCCATCGCCCTGGATTACGAGGCAAAACTCCTTGTTCAGGGGGACGGGGGAAGCCTGGAAGACACCTCGGAAGGCATCGTGTTTCGCGACTGCGATTCCCTGACACTGTTCCTGGTTGCGGGAACGAACTACGTCAATGATCGCAAGAAAGGCTGGCGGGGCGATCTTCCCACAGAGAAACTCGCCCAACAGTTGAAGAATGCGGCTGCCCGGGGATTTGCCATTCTCCTCGACGAGCATATTGCGGACTACCAAAAGCTTTTCCAGCGGATGACGATTGATGTGGGGGAGAGTCCTGAAGCGGTGCGGATGCTTCCCACCGACCTCCGTCTGGAAAAATATCGGGAGGGCGCTGACGATCCCGACCTGGAAGAACTCCTCTTCCAGTATGCCCGGTATTTGATGATCAGCTCGTCACGCCCCGGCGACCTTCCCGCGAATCTTCAGGGGCTCTGGAACAACAGCAATGTGCCTCCGTGGCGGTGTGATTATCACACGGATGTCAATATCGAAATGAACTACTGGTTTGTGGATGTCGCCAATCTTTCCGAGTGTTTCCCGCCGCTGGCGGATTGGGTCAATTCCATCCGAGAAGTCCGACGGGAAGAAACCCGGAAGGTTTTTGGAGTTCGCGGCTGGGCCTGTCACGCCGAGAACGGGATTTTTGGCGGATCAACGTGGAAGTGGTCGAAAGGAGATGCAGCCTGGGTGGCACAGAACCTCTGGGACCATTTTGCGTTTACCAGGGATGTGGAATATCTCCGCACAAAGGCTTTTCCAGTGATGCGGGAGCTGTGTGAGTTCTGGGTCGATCACCTGAAAGAATTGCCGGACGGCACACTTGTTTCGCCCAACGGCTTTTCCCCGGAACATGGACCTCAGGAAGACGGGGTTTCCTATGACCAGCAGCTCGTGTGGGATCTTTTCACGAATTCCCTGGAGGCCGCCGCTGTCCTGGGAGATAACGACCCATTCTGGAAGGAGGTTCGCGACAAGCGAGCCCGATTGCTCGGCCCTCAAATCGGTCGCTGGGGACAGCTCCAGGAGTGGATGGTGGACCGGGATGATCCGAAAGACCAGCACCGGCATTTGTCTCATCTGATCGCCGTATATCCCGGTCGGCAGATTTCGCCTCGCAACACGCCGGACCTGGCGAAGGCAGCAGCCGTGTCACTCAACGCCCGCGGTGACGGTGGACCGGGCTGGAGCAGAGCCTGGAAGATCGCGCTCTGGGCAAGACTGGAAGACGGGGAACGCAGTTACCGCATTCTGCGCGATATGATCCGCACCTGTATCATGCCGAATTTCCTCAATACCCACCCGCCCTTCCAGATTGACGGCAATTTCGGTTATGCGGCGGGAGTGTGCGAGATGCTTGTACAGTCCCACTTGGGGACGATCGATCTGCTGCCTGCCCTTCCCGCGGCATGGAAAAATGGAACAGTCAAAGGAATCCGCGCCCGGGGCGGCGTGGAACTCGATGTGACATGGCGAGACGGCCGGGTGACGCAGGTCACCCTTCGTCCTTCCCAGAGCGGAACATTCACGCTGACCTTGCCCAGACACCAACAGCAGGGCGAGCCAATCACCCTCCAACTCACTGCCGGCAAGCCCCACGTTCTGACTTTCCCCTGACTGTCAGAATCCGGCACCAGCCGCGCAGGTACAAAGAGAATTCGCGCCCCATTTTTCGCCGGCTGCAAACCGCCAGAGGGAAACGCCAATCATTGACGAAACGATTGTGACGCAGACGGGTTGCCGTTGAACCTCTGGTGATTTCATCGGCAGAATCGCGCGATCGCAGCCGGGAAGACAACGGCGTCCTGCGAGCTGCCGTCAGCGCAGATGATGAATGAACTCAGGAAGGGATCGGCGGGGTGTGGGAGGCGGATTTTCCGCCGGAAAACCGAGCGGCAGAATCGCCACCGGCTTCAGGCCCTCCGGGGCGCCAATGGCCTGCCAAACGGCCTCGTCGTGGAAAGCCCCTACCCACACGCTCCCCAGTCCCAACGCAGCGGCCGCAAGGTGAGCATGGGCACAAGCAATCGTGGCATCCTGCAGGGCATAGAGGCGTTGTCCCCGACTGCCGTACCGCGCACCCGACTGCGCCGGGTTGGCACAGAAAACCAAGGCAACGGGGGCCTCTTCGATGAATTCTTGTCCCAGGGCCGCCTCGGCAAGTTGGTGAAGTCTCTCCCTGTCCTCCACCACAAAAACCTCGTAGGCCTGGAGATTCCCGGCGGAAGGTGCCCAGCGAATAGCCTCGAGGATTTTGTCCATCATCTCGGCCGGAATGCTTCGGGGCTGAAACTTCCGGATAGACCGCCGGCGCTGCACCAGTTCAAAAAAATCCATGGCCACTCCTTTCGTGATTGCGTTCCCAATCAAGGTAAAGTTTCTCCCGGAGCGGTACAGGATGAAAGAGAGAGAGATACGTTTCCATCCCCGCTTTCACCCACCGTCTTAACCTTTTATCACCACCTGCTTTCCATCTTTTATAACCATCTGAGCGCGAGGCTGAAGGCTCACTGCGGTGGAGGGCCTGCCTGTCACGTCCGCATACTGGAGGGACCCGCTTGTTGGGTCCGTCATACAGCGTTGGATCATCAATGCCCATTCACCGGGCACGACAAGCGTGCCCTTCCGATTTTCGGAGGGACCTGCTTGTCAGGTCCGACGAACGCCGATTGATTATCCATTCTTCCGCATCGGGCACGACAGGCGGGTTTCTCCGGCGTTGGCTGGTTGTTTTCCATGCCATGCCGGGCGATTAGAATGGGAAATGGTCCGGCCAGCGGTCGGCCGGTGGTGGTATTTGTCCTCTGGCCAGAGGGGCTTCAAGATGGACGATGTCGTCCGGGCATTTTTAGAAAACGAACAACGGCTCCGGCTCGTGAGACGAATTGGACGGGGCGGTTTCGGGGAAGTCTGGGAAGCTGAATCGGAAAGCGGGGTCCGCTCTGCCATCAAGGTCTCCCTGGACTCGATCGACGAGCAAAACCCGGCCGTCAAGAAAGAGCTGGAAAACCTCAAACTTGTTAAGGCCCTGACGGGCCATCCCCATATCGTCAGCCTTCTCGACTACTGGGTCGTCTCCGGATATTTGGTCACCCGGTGGGAACTGGCCACCGACGGAACACTCCTCGACATGCTCGAAAGGTACCGCCAGGACGGCCAACCGGGCCTGCCTCTCAAGCCGCTCATCAGGTGGATCTACGAGGCGGCGGATGGCCTGGACTTCCTCCACGAAAAGGGGATTTATCATCGGGACATCAAGCCGCAGAATTTGCTGGTTTTCCACGGGCATGTGAAGCTGGGAGATCTGGGGCTGGCTAAATTGGTGGGGGCCAGCACGGCCTCGCATACGGGTTCGGGGACGTTCGGGTATTTGCCGCCGGAGGCCTGGGGCGATCGTCGGCTGACGCCGAGCGTGGACCTTTACTGCCTGGCAGCAACGTACATCAAGCTGCGAACGGGACAGGAACCCTTTGGCACCAATCCTGTGGAGATTGTCGAACGGCAGAAGAAGGGAGAACCAATTCTGGACGGTCTGGAGGACTGGGAGAAGCCGCTTCTTCTGGCGGCGCTGGATCCCGACCCCGGCAAGCGGTTTTCGCGAGGGGCGAGAGCTTGGGTCCGCAAACTGTCAACGGCCTGGCAGAAAAGCGCATCCTCTTCTCAACCGACCGATGCTTCGCTGCGCAGGGTGGCTGCAAGTTTTACACCATTACAAGCGCAGACACAGCACGAACAGGCGTCCCGCCTCGTCCCGCACGCCGCACCCAGCAATGCCGCAACAGAAAGCACCCAGAAACTGCCCGAGGTGTCCACAACCGCCAGGCCTCTGCCGCGCCGGCAAAGGTATTTTGCAGGTGTCCTGGCGAGTTGTGTCTTTTTGTTTCTGGTGCTGCTAGTCGGGATTTGGATACTCGGTCAGCGTCCCGATGTCAAAGTTGGCCAGGGGGACACGACCACAACTCATATCCCTAACGGTACGGCCCGCCCCGATATCGAAGTTGGTCAAGCGGATACCACCGCAGCTCAAACCACCAGCGACAGCGCCTCCCGTCCCGAGACCAAACCTGGTCAAGGGGATACGACCACAACTCAAACGGCTAACGGCACCACCGCCCCTTCCCATCTCATAGTTGGCCAACCGGATGTGCCTACCCTTGAGGCGGCCATCGAGCGCTGTCCGCCCGCTGGTACTATTCGGCTGCCAGCGGGCGTCTATCGCCTCACCACACCTTTGGAGATCACCAAGCCGGTGCAATTGGTCGGCGAGGGGATGGACGCTACGCGGGTTGTTTGCGATGGCGAGGGTTACGTGGTCAAGGTTAAGGCCCCCAAGTTTGCCGCCTGGGGGATCAGCTTTGAACATCTTGGCTCCGTTTGGGCTCATGTGATGGTGATCGACTCCGCCTCAGTGACCGTTGAGGGATGTCAGTTTTTGGGTGGCGTATGGGATAAGCAAAACGATCGAGGCGGAGACGGCCTTTGGCTTCGCTGGGCAGCAACGGGGGTGATCAAGAACTGTCGAGCCACCCAAAACAGCCTGTGCGGCATCGAATTGGGCGCTTTTGTTGATATTCTTCTGGAGGGCAACACCTGCGAGGGGAACGGGCAAAGCGGCATTTTCTATCTCCATAACGCCAGCGGCACGGCTCGCAACAATGTCTGCCGAAATAACGGGCTCGGGATTGGGGTTGCGGGCCAGGCGGCGCCCACGCTGGAGGGCAATACATGCGACGAAAACAAGGGCTGCGGCATTGCCTATTTCGATTACGCCCGTGGCACAGCCCGGGACAATGCCTGTCGAAATAACCCCGTCGGTATTTCGGTTTGGTACCAGGCAGCGCCCACGCTGGAGGGCAACACCTGCGAGGGGAACAAGCAGAGCGGCATTGCCTATCTCAAAAACGCTGGCGGCACGGCCCGGAAGAATGTTTGTCGAAATAACGGCCTTCCCGGTATTGCGGTGCAAGGCCAGGCGGCGCCGAGACTGGAGGGCAACGCGTGCGAGGGGAACAAAGGAAGCGGCATTGCCTATTTCGAAAACGCCGGCGGCACGGCACGGAACAATGTCTGTCGAAATAACGGCTACAACGGTATCGAGGTTTGGGACCAGGCGGCGCCCACGCTGGAGGACAACACGTGCGAGGGGAATCTCCGCTATGGAATCGCCTACTTCGAGAATGGTGGAGGGATTGCCACACGCAACGTGTGCCGCGGTAACCGTGAAGCTCAGATTTGGATTCAGGATAACGCGAAGCCGTCGTTGCAGGATAACGATGGAGAGGTCGAGCGGCCATAGCTCAGATGGTTGTTTGGTTCTTGAGGGGTGCTCGCTAAGTTTCGAAGGAACCTGCTTCTCTACACACGATGCGTACGTCTCTGTGTTTCCGAGGGACCTGCTGGTCGGGGCCGCTTGTCAACCTTGGATGATCCATGCCAATTCACTCGCGCTCCGGTAGGGGCAATTCATGAATTGCCCCTACAACGACCAGTCACATCACATGGCAGAGTGATACCGGGCACGACAAGCGTGCCCCTCCGAAACACCCCTCGGAGGGACCTGCTTGTCAGGTCCGTCGTTTGACGTTGGATCATCCATTGCCTCTCGGCGGGGACTGAAGTCCCGCGCAGAAAGCGGGGCTAAAGCCCCGCACTCCACATGTGGAGTTTCGCCGGGCACGACAAGCGTGCCCCTCCGAAAGATGCCGGAGGGACGTGACAAGCAGGTTCTTCCGGGCTGGATCTCGCCCCTGTCAAAACCTCGCCGAGGTGCACAGGCTCCTCCCGGGGCGGAAATGAAGCGGGCATGAATCCGTACTTGACCCGGCTCAACTTCTGGCTGACGATGAGACGCATCGTTCTGTCGCATGGTCTGTGGTGATACTGCAAGGAATTTGCCGGCAATGATCAAGCGGTCATCCTGGATGTGGCGTGTGGTTTGGACTGCGGCTGGCGCGTTTGCTTTGGTGGGATTCACGCTGGCAGGTGGCCTCTGTTCGGTACACGCTGCCGATAGGCCGGAGGTCTCTTCTTCGGAAGTTTGGGCCATCAGGCCCACCGCCGACGCTGTTTCGAAACTGGGCGGGCGAATCACCGGCGAACTGCGGATCCGCGAGGTCGATGGGGAGCCGTTCGTTTTTCTCGGCCAGGAGGCCATGCTGACTTTTCCTGCCCAACACTTCTTTGATCCCGAGCAGGGCTCCCTTTCTTTCACGGTGATTCCCGCCTGGCCGGGAAATGACAAGCAGGCGCATACCTTTTTCCATATGGCGGAAGGCCCCTGTCATGTGACCATCTTCAAAACCGATACGAATGTTTTGCGGTTCGCCTATCGGGGGCGGGAAGATGTGCACGCCGCCTGCGACCTTGACGTGAGTGACTGGAAACCGGGCGAGCGCCACGACATTTCGGCTGGCTGGCGAAAAGGCTATGGCAACTCACTCTTTCTGGTGCTGCGAGTGGACGGCCGGGAAGCCATCAATCACCGTGCCGTTCCCCTGGAAGCAATCCCCCAAGACCTGTTTCTCGGCCGACGGGGACCTTCCGGTCAACCGGCCGAGGCATGGCTCGGACGATTGAAGATGGGGCGGCAGCCCCCGCCGCTTCCATTTGCCACCGGTCCCAAACCGCCTGTGCTTGTGGAAGTGGATTGCGCGGTCCGATCGCCCCTCCGGCGTGTCCACGATTTCACGACAATCTGGAATAGTCGGGATAATCCTGTCCCCTTCGACACGACGAGTCCCGAATTCCGCTTGTTCCAGGAGGCAGGATTCCGGATGGTCCGCCTCGTGGCGTTCTCCGAGAGCTGGCTGTGGGGAACACGCGTGGACCTCACCGAGGACGGTCGGCTTGTGACGGATTTTTCCGACTTTGACCGCCTGCTGGATGTCTTCACTGCCGCCGGTGCTGAGCCCTATATCCGTCTGGCGTATCACACGCCGTCCGCGCTGGTGGCGCCCACGGTTCCGGCGAATCAGCGACGCTATGCTTTACCCCAAAATCTCGAACTGTGGGACACGCTCATGGAGCGGATCGTGCGGCACGTTCTCTTTGAGCGGAAAATCCCGGTGCGGTACTGGGTAACGGCTCTCAACGAGGGGGATCTCCCCGTCGCCCGGGGCGAGGCAACCCCCGAGACCATCTACAGGCTCTACGAGCGGACTTCCCTGCTTGTGAAGCGATTGGCTCCGCAGGCCCGGGTGGGCGGACCGGCACTCGCTCGCTCGGTCGATTCAGGCGGTCGGCCGACGCCCATGCTCACAGATTTTCTCCGCTTCTGTCGGGACAATCACCTGCCGCTCGATTTCCTCTGCTTCCATGCCTATGGGTATGCCCATCCCCGCCAGTACGAAGAGGCGGTATCCAGCATCCGCAACGCGGTGGAAAGCATCTGGCCGGAAAAAAGCCAGGCGATTGAGTATTTTCTCGACGAATGGAACCTCTGGTCCAGAACCGGGCAGCAGGACAACGAATATGGTGCTGCGTATCTGGCGGCAGCGCTGCACTACCAGCGGCGATCCGGCCTGACCAAGTCCAGCATCGTGAGTTTTAATCACTTTCGCCGAATCGGTTCCGAAGAGACAACGCTCTTTGAAAAGACCGGTCCCTTCCCGCGAACGCCTGACAGTCCCGTCTGTTTCCAGCCAGGAACATACACCTGTGATGGGCGGTCACTTCCCGGTGTGCGGTTGCATCCACCCGGCGGTGTTGATCAATACACTTTTTGCCGTGTCCAGATAGCGGTTCCTGCTGAGGGCGATCCACGTCTGGAAGCAGCGATCGGAGTGGTGCCGCTTTCTGCCCCCAGCGACGGGTGTGGCTTTCAACT
>NZ_JACIYL010000020.1 GCF_014359955.1 Thermogutta sp.
CAGAGCATTTCGACGTACCTGCATAAAAAGTCCGGTCGGTTATTCAGTGTGTAGCACTGCATTTGGCAATTCGACGGAGAGCATAATAGATAAATACCGGACATAGATCAAAGCGATCCGGTTTTAGTCGAAATTGGAATGCTCTGTCGCGCTTGCCACGAATTATGTACGATATAGGGTAGAGGCGTGTTTTAGCCATGGGTTTCAATTGGAGCAACCGAACTTTGCACAGTCTTCAAATAACCAGACCTGATAAGAAGGGGCGGCCGATTCCGGTGGGGATTATCGCGGCAGGTATTGCCACCATATTTGTTTTACTCTTTGAATGGGATGCCCGCCGATTTCTTGCCCAATGCGGTTGGCAAGAGGCGGCCAATCCACGTTGGGGATTTGTGATGATCGCTGCGTTTGTATTCCTTTGTTTTGGGAATTGGCTATCATCATATTTCCAGAGACGATTGATAAGATGGGCTTATCGTGCAATTTACGTGACTTTTTGGGGATTAGCCATCGGCCGGATGGCACTTGTTGCGAACCACTGTAGTAGGATGCCAGGCTCATGTCGCTACTTGTGCTCAGTTAGGCTTGAGGCCTTGTGGCTGGCACAAGCCACGTACTACGACGTGTGTGGCAGGTCCGCCGTCGTGTCGGAGTCAGGCGACCAGGTGTCAGTTGGTCAATGGCGGGTCAGGGTATTGCCTTACAATGTGCTGGTAGGCCCCGCGAACCCCCTGAGGTGTCTATCTTGTGAAAACCCTGCAGGCGTGGACGATGTTGCGCAGTCGCCTCGCGTAGCGGTCTCCGCGGTATGTCCCGAGTATCTTCGCTGTCCTTGCGAACCCGGACCGGTAACGGCGTCTTCATATTTTGCAGTTTTGCCACCTAGTCCGGTGGAGGCAAAAAAGTACGCGTTGGGAACGGACCGTGGCCCGGGCGGGACAATCGCACATACACGCTCTAGTGAATATAAGGCAAGGCAAATCTACCCGATTGTAGAACTACCCGGCTATGGCAATGATTGGCGCACAGATGGAGCGATTAGTTTCGCAATGTTGTGCGATCTGGTATTCATCCGATACAAGGCCGATAATGGGTGTGTCAAGTCGCATGTTCATAGCCCGTTGGCCATTAGTGTATCAGGAGAAATCGTCGAACTTGGGCAAATACGTACCGCAAGGGAAATGTTTCAGCAACTGTTTGACGGTGAATAATGGTGGGCACAGATCGTAGGGTTCGATGTTTCACTCATCGCACTCACGAAAGCACCTAGAGAACTCCGCACTTTTGAGTGTATTCGTGGTTATAATTAAGCAGCAGACATGTAACCGATGGCTGATCCTGAAGATCTAGGACAAGAGTGCCGAAGGTGAATCGTACACCAGCGGAGGCAGACACCCGGAAGGCATATTGTGTCCAATAAACGCTGATGGACCACCTGAACACGGTCCGGGACATCGCGAAGTACGATCCGGGCAGCGACATGACCACCGTGGTCAATCATCTCATCTACGACGCCTTTGGCCAAGTGACGTCGGAGAGTAATCCGACGATTGATAGTCTCTTCTTATTCACCGGTAGACCATTTGATAGTGACACGCAACTTCAAAACAACCTCAACCGCTGGTATGATGCTTCTGTCGGCCGCTGGCTGAGCGAAGACCCGATCGGCTCCGCTGGTGCCGATGCGAATTTGTATCGGTATGTGGGGAATGGTGTAATACTCCGTGGCGACCGGTTGGGGGTGATCACACCTGGTACCAACCATATTCTCCTGCCGGGTGGGTCGCAATGTGTCTATGGTGGACACTGGACGTGGGATGACTTCCTGTTGCATTATATGTTAGGTGGGGGTGAAGTCACTTTGGCACAGATCGGTCTTGATGACACGTTCTGGAATTCACCTGATGTTCAACGATCGCAGCAGGACTTTGTTCACAAATTTGTTTCGATCCTGCACGGTGCCATGCGGGGTGTGGACTGTGACATAACGTCCTTTCCCTGGTGGTATCACGATACGGACGTAGCAAATTCTACGTTCGTGATATATCCACACGGGCGTAGCACTTTTTTCCGCCGAGTGCTGTGCGAAGTGAATGTGAAAACCGGACACGAATGTTGTGCCAACAAAAATAGGCCGGCGATAGAGTATTCCGCCAAGTGTAAGTTAACGTTTGAGATCAAAGATAAGTTTGCTGATCCCCTTGACGTAGAGGAACGGTTCGGAATTAAATTTGAATTCGGGCATGTATATCGAATCGTGTGGCGGCATGACTACGGCATTTACGTGCGGGGGAGTACTTGCGAGGAGGCACCTGTTGTTATAGCGACTACGCTTGACCGG
Source organism: Thermogutta sp. (assembly GCF_014359955.1). GTDB lineage: Bacteria > Planctomycetota > Planctomycetia > Pirellulales > Thermoguttaceae > Thermogutta. The sequence continues at coordinate 2,342 of NZ_JACIYL010000020.1, forward strand.
TTGATATCGACTGGGAGATGATTTGCTTAAAACTTCAGCTTTGGCAGCATTTGGAGTAGCTAAGATGGATGAGCGTGACGCCCGATACCAAAAGGCGTCCCTCCCATGGCCTGAACGCGTGCTTGTATCCTGCGCCATACTTGGTGGATTGCTGGCCTGGGCTGCCGGCTTTCGGCAGGGGGAGTGTATCGAGGTACGCCTTTTCCTAAGTGGCGAAGCCGTGGCCGTTCCGTTGCTTTGTGCAGGGTTAGCCGCATTGTTGAGACAAAAAGACGGCGTCAAATCCTCTCTGCGATTCTCTCGGCCCGCATCCCTTGTGGGAGTTATCTTTGTCCTTGGATATCTGGCTCCGATTTTTAGAGGACCTCCAAATCCAGACACGGCAGCGCATTTAGCACTATTTGCGTACCCTATCATACAGGCGCTATTGTGCATGGGTATCTACATTGCCGTCACATTATACGAGGTGTTGTTTCTCGGCTACAGACTACGGTAAATGGCTCAGCATTTAATAACCCTGTATAACCCCGTCTATCATTAACGATCCATCTCGCATAGCGCTCTCCACACATTCGGAACAGCCAACACGTCGAACGATGGTTGGGCCGGGGGTAATAATGAAACACACGATTCGGCAAGGCTGGTAAACACGGCTAGCACCATCGCATATTCGATAGCAGGGATGGCCGCCGATCATTTAAACACCGTCCGGCATATTGCCAAGTACGATCCGGGCAGCGACATGACCACCGTGGTCAACCACCTCATCTACGACGCCTTTGGCAAAGTGACGTCGGAGAGTCATCCAACGGCAGTGCGGACCCTGGCCGAGAACAATATTGGCAACATCGCGGGCAAACGCTGACGAAACGGCATGGCACGCACGGCATACTACGATGCCCTCCACAGAAGCGATGAAACTCGATGCTTCAGCCTCGCCCCTGGCCTAGATGCGACAACGCCCATTCGCGGAAGGGCACGGCAAAGGCCGAAGTTGTCGTCTCATCCGACACCTTCTCTCCGCTCGACACGGCATGGCGCCCGAGTGTCCTCGCATGCTTGACGACGCCCGGTGCGACCGATTATCCTTCTCCCAGCAGCACCTGGCACTTCACTGATGCTGTGCTTCGGAGACCCTCCCGGTCCTGGTTCACTATGCAGGAAGGTCGAGAGTTATTCGGACTTATCCGGAGGTTATTGGGAAATGAAAATGACAAGAGCAATGATAGTCCACACTAAAATGACGCCGCGATTCCTGGTGCAACGCCAGGCTGCCCTGTTGTTTGTCGTCTTCTTACTTTCCGCGCGATGGGCAACCGCAGAGGAAAGTCAGGGGCTCGTCGCCACCGGGGCTTCGGGTGCAAACGCGCAGGTGTCAATCGTTCCGGCCCCGCCTCCGGCCGAATACACTTTTTGGCCGTCTGATCCCCCGGAGACGTGTCCAATACCGCGGTCCACAGAGTGGTGCGAGCTCGGATTGACGGGCCGCCATGCAGAATACACCGCGGCGGACACCTGGTATCCCTCCTGGGCTGCGGATGGTCGCATGTATTCCTGCTTCACCGACGGGACAGTGGGGGAGTTCCGCTCGTTTTCAGGTGCAGGTGCCCGATCGGTCGTCGGACACGCGATCATCGAGGGCGACCATCCTCTTCATCTGACGGTGAGAGATCCCGGTACAATCCCCGGTTCAGCGCTTCCCTACCAGGGCCGTTATCCTTCGGCAAATCTGTTTTATCAAGGGATTTGGTATATCGGGACATATACTCTGGCCCCTGCCGGTCGTGTTGAGCACGAAGGCACTGTTTATAACTGGCCGTGGCTCGGACCTTTTGTCGGTTTTCATATTTCGAGGGACGGCGGAAAGAACTGGGAGCCCTGCCCGCTCACGCCCGATCGACCGCTTTTTGGGGAATCCGCTCTCCATGGTGAACCAGTCAAAATCGGGGCGGCACACGTCGTGGATTTTGGCCAGGAAATGCAATTCTCCCCTGATAAAAAGATTTATCTTGTTTCGCATGGGGCGTCTCGCGGCCCGGAGGGGCGACGGTTCGCCTATAATAGTTGGATTACGGGGGATGAAGTCTATCTTATTCGGGTGCCTCCCGGCCCAGAAAATGTGAATGATCCAGCAAAGTATGAGTTTTATGCGGGAACTGATGCGGACGGCCATCCAATCTGGTCCAAAAACTTTTCTGATTTAAAGCCCATCGTTAAATGGGATGATCATATGGGATGCGTCACCATCACGTACAATCCGGGTCTGAAGCGCTACTTCATGTGTGTCACGGACGGCACCGACACGACGGGCCGATTTCATAGCTATTTGCTGGAATCGCCCGAGTTGACCGGTCCTTACCGGATGGTCAAATACCTTCGTGACTTTGGGCAGCAGGCATACTTCCTTAATATTCCTTCGCGTTTTATATCGGCGGACGGAAAAACGATGTGGTTGTGTTATTCCGCGAATTTTGCCCGGAACTGGCGCAATCCGCCGATTGTTCGGGAAAATCCGCCGGGAAGTCGGTACGCCATGTGTTTGCAGGAAGTGCGTCTGTTTTCGCGTGAGGAGATGCCGCCGGATTCGCCACTCTCAGCTCGGCACAACCTTGCGAGGACGGCATCGGTGACGGCGAGTTCAACCTACCCGGGCTACCGCTGCGAGGCCGCCTGCGATGGGGTTGTGGCGGGCTTTCCTCAAAGCCCAGCCCGCGAGTGGGCGTCTTCCGGAGAAAGTGATACCGCGTTTATTCGTCTTACCTGGCCGGAGCCGGTAACGGTCGATCGCGTCTGGCTCTTCGATCGTCCAAACTCACTCGATCAGATCACGAAAGGGCGTTTGATTTTCAGCGATGGCACGACGATCGAGACGCCCGAGTTGCCTGACGACGCCACTCGCGGTGTGGAAATTGCTTTTCCGCCGCGCGAGGTCAAATGGCTGGCCTTTTTTGTGACGGCGACCAAACCCGGAACCCAAAACGTGGGTCTTGCCGAACTGGCTGTCTTTGGCCCCGAAAAGAAACCGCATTAAACGCTCTGCCCCAGGGTGTTGCGGCATGCCCGTTGTCCATTGGAATCATCTTTTTTCAAGCTTATTCGCCTGGAGCCCATATTATTACACAAGGACACGTCTACTCTTCCAGTGATGTTTAGCGCGACCGAGGCACTATTGGAGAAGTTTCCTGCCCTGATAGTGGCTCAGAAACCTTCTCAGTTGATCACTATCGACCTTGGGAATGAGCCTGGCGAGAGCCACTTTGCCTCCCTTCGCTGCCCAAAGACGTGTGATTTCAGCGACTGGGGCCAAGATTTCCTGCCAACGCTTGAGGCACGCGTCGGCGGGAATAGTCTGCGGCAGTTTGTAGTACAAATAGATGTATCGGCCCATCTGATAGACGGCCCAATCCTGCCCCGTCTCCTCCATGTATTTATTGAGATGACTTTCCAGGCGTATTATAACCCGTCGCGGTTCCGCACCGGAAGTGGTGCCTAAAAAACTGGATTTTGCGAATGCCTCCTGACAACCCTGGGACTTCACTCCGTCGAGTAGATCCTGGGCCTTCTGCAGGGATTCAGGAAGCGCTCCCGGCAGTCCACAAAACCGGGCCAATTCGCGAAAGAAATTCAATGTTGCGGCGCAGTCCAGTATATCCACACCCAGTTCCCTGGCCAGCAGTTTTTCCTGCTCACGGAATGCTCGACCGGGCCTGATCATCAGGAGTTTCGCGCCGATTCCCCCGATATCGCGGCGGATGGCGGCCGCCTGACGAATCTGGACGGCAAGGGGTTCCACCCGGCGGCCCTCTTCGCTTTCCACGCGCAGCTTGCAATCGAAGATCAATATGCGCCCGCGATAGTTTGCGATCACGTCTATTTCCTGCACGGATTGACCATTGCCTTCTTCAAGCCTGGCATTAACGTCTACCTCCTTGATGCCCATTTCGCGGAGCACCGCAGCCACGAACTTTTCGAACAGAAAGCCTGCCTGACCCTCATTCGGCCGGCCAATCCTGGCGAACATCTGCGGCCAGTTCCAGCCCGTCTCGATTCCGTACTGAATAAGTTGGTTGACGGGGAGTTGTTCAGGCTTTTCGCAGTGCCATGTGCGATTGAAGGCCACCCCCGACTGCGCCTGCACGAGATACCTGACGGGAATATAGTCGGTTTCGGAGCGATCTATGGACAACGATTCCAGATGTTCACCGTTCGCGGTTTTTCTCCAGTGGAACCATTCGCCGGAAAGCTCCCCGTAAACGACCTCGGTATTCGGCAGCTCTTTGGCCTGGACCGCCCCATAGAACATGAGTTTGAGCCCGCCTGTGGCATTGATGATCCACCGCCTTGGCGGGAGCTGCTTTTGCCAGGCGACGATCTGGTCAAACACATCCTGCGGCAGAGTGCCGCCGGGAGTTTCTGGAAGATGAACACGGATAGTTGGAAAAACTTTGCTGGCAAATGCCGCAAAGCGTTCGGCGGGCTGTTTTGATCTGACAGGATCGTTCGTGTAATAAATGCATAGATCCTGGACGCCGCCCTCATGTTTATGCCAGTGGACCAGGCCGAGGATATTCGGCCAGAGCTGCTCACTGGAGAGGACGACCATAGCTTGCCCGGTACACATCGCAATCTAAATGGCAATTTCTGGCAGATCGAGCACGGTCAGCTCGTCACTTTCGAATAGGCCCCCCTTATTTTTTCTTTCCGGTATTCCTTTTGGGCCAACGATATTGAGGACACCGGGGATTATCATCATGCACCTCCACCTCGACCATGTCACCAACATTTGGCAATGGATCGGGCGGACTGCCAAGTGTTAAGACTCCCTCGGGATATCCCTCTTCTTTGACCCTAAACTTCTTCCCTTCCTCAATTTTGACGATTTGCACCTTTGTTGGAGTACCATGCTTTCTTTTTTGATAACGAACCTGCCCACGTTCTTCAACTTTCGGCTCCGTCACCAGCGTTGTGTTTTCTGCTTTCGTCATACACTCGCGTATGGCAAACTCGTCTAATTTCGATCTCAAATGCTCCAAAAGCTCTGACAGCATCTTGGCGCTAATCTTGTCATCGGGTAGAACCGCACATGGGAACGCAATAACACGAATAATTGCGCGCCCATCTTTTGTTTTGCCCACGTGAATGAAGTACGGAGAGGCGTGGCGGATTTTCTGAAAGTCATCGGACTGGACCTGTTCTTTATTCCTGATAGCATATTCGTGTTTTTGCCCCAACCAAACGACATCGCACTTCAACGTCTTATGTAAGTCTCTGATATAGCCGCGTTCCTGCTGACCGTCGCGATTGCTGCACCGTACGTGGCGAGGCAAGCCTAAAGCCTCTTTGTGCCAATTTCTTTTGTACTTTTGGCAGAATTCCTGAACACAATATCCAAGATAGTCCAGTACAAACCAGTAATGCTTTGCCAAATCAACGTTATCACAAATCCTTTGTACCTGCCATTCCATCTCTCCTGCTGTTTCACGTTGTTTGGCTTCTGAAGCACCCGGCTTGACCTCAGGTAAAGCCGGTACCACTGACCCGATCGATTCTTGTCTTGCCTTTTCAACCTTGCACTCTCTACGGAATTCTTCGGCAAGACGGTGGACATCTTCCAATCCGTGACACCCGTCGACCTCGAGGTCAGCGAAACAACCAAATCCATTTCGGGACTTCGAACCCACACCTCCATAATGCGTCAGCAACCAAAGTGCTGCAAGAGCTTGAGAGAGAAGAAGATCCGGCGACAGCGGGATGCCGGTGCGTTCCCCAGGTTTTTTCTGGATCTCCTCGGGAGAAAAGTACATGCCCGGGCGCGCTATAAAGGTGATGTCCCATTTTGCACCGGGCAAAACAACATATCTCGTTTTTCTCTCGTGAGATCTGTTTGCTGGCATTTCATCCATACCGTATGACAGATAAAGGAGTCCCTGCGTCTCCCTTTCTCCGGGTTCCCGATAGGCGTGCACCTTAAAAAAGCCAGGATCCCGTCTCAATACCGATCGCTCTTTACCATTCTTAATTTCCTCAATAATTTTCTTGCCCGGCATTGGTATACGCTCTATGCTCTCAGTAACCGGTTCCACCGTAACACGGACGGCGCCGCAGGAATTGGTATCGCCCCAGATGGCGGATTCCATACGGTAGAGTGTGACGGCGTCCACGTGGGCGGCGTGCATGGTCCTCCACCACCAGCGGAGCATCCCCCGGAGCGTCGCCGGCCGAAGTTCGCAGTCCTCTTCCTTTTGCAAAGGTCCCGCCAGAAACGCCGGTGTGACGAGTTCCAGTGTGCAGGTGAATTCTTTCCGTTTTTGCTTGGCGATGGCCCCTTTCCAGGTTTTATCGATGTTATCCGAAGAGAACAATTTTGGCGGCTCGGTCAGCTTGAATGATCCATATCCGGAAGCGGTCTTGGCGCCGGCTCCTTCGTATTCCAGGGCACCGATCAGCCACTCGGTCGCCAGTTGAAGGAGTTCATCCGGCACATCCGCCCGGCGTTTGGCCAGGGCGAAAAAGAACGTGTGACCGGCAGAAACCGCCAGGAAATAGACCGGGATGGGCGAATCCCAGTCTCCCGGTGGTTCCTGATTCTGGTAATAACTAGCATGGTGGTTATTCAATATATCAACGACTAACGGCGTCCATTTCTCGGGCCAGGCGTCCAGAAAGATAATCTGTCCTGATGATGCCGTGATTTCTGTTCTGGGGTCGCTCGGATCGTGGCGGACTTCAGCGGGATGGTTGGGATCCCTGATCTGTTGGATCCGGTCGGGATTCGGGGCCCAGCCGAAGACGTCCTCGATCTGTTGCCACGCCTTTTTCTGATCGGTTTGCGTGGGCAGCCAGACGGTTTCGGCAAATGCCCGGGCCATTCCTTTCAGTCCCGTACCGGGCAAATAGACGAAGCCGTAGATCGGATGCAGACAGATGCCGGCGTTCTCCAGCGCCGATGCCCGGGCGAGATGGAGCGTCAGCGGCCCGACGGTTTCGGCTTTGAAGGTCATTGCTTCCCTCGCCGCCGCGACGGCCTGCCACCGCGCGAATAAATCGGCGTAGTTTAATCCCGGGGGCTCGGTTCTGGATTTGCTGGCGATCAATTCAACGGTGGGCTTTTGAACCCGCTCCGAGAGCTTCCCAGTGTCGGCCCCAGGCTTGGAGAACAGCTCTTCATCCCAGGACTCGACGTATTTATCGAGCTGTAACCCCAGATGGGTGTTGTCGCGCAGCAGATCTCGAACAGATTTGGGGAGGGGAACGATCATCGCCATCGGAATTTCTCCTCAGTCGGTCGATTGGTCGTCTTCGGGCTTTTCTGCATCCGCGAATCGAACTAACCACTGGAGATAGGCCAAGACTTCGTCGGTGGCCCAACGGAGGAACTCGGCGTCCCCTTCGACAACGGCTTTCAAGAGGGCCATGTCGTCTGGTTCTGGTTTTTTGCTATCCGGGTTGACGCGTTTATCGAGCACCCAATCCCCCAGGGCCACGAGCAGCTTCGGCGCATAGTTTTTTGCCTTGAGAAACGCCAGGGCCTGTCCCAATCCGGACGCAATGATCCGCACCGGCAATTTTTTGGCCTGGCCGTGGAATTTTTCAAAATCAACGTCTTTATTATTTTTCGCCGCCTGAACGGCCTGCCACGCATGTTCTGCGCGACGTTGATCAAGCGTTTTTCTATCGGCTTTTGTTGCGTTCGTCATAGCGATATACTCCTTTTTTGTTCCACAGGCCTAACTAACCCATCAAGCAGTTCACGACTGCAGAACATGCACCGCACAGAGGCCTTTTCCCGTGGTTTCGTCGCCCCCGATCTGTAATACGCGGACATCTTCCAGGCACTGCCGAACTTTGTCGAGCACCTCCGCGGCGTCCATGGAAGCCTTTTCGTTCCGGCTGGAATTGGCCAGCAGCACAGAGTACATGAGGGTCTCGGCCGGGAGAAATTCCTGGTAAAACAGGGCGCCCTCTTTGACGGTTTTGCGTTCGTAATCAAGAGCGATGCGGGCAACGATCTCCGTAGCGTTGCGGACAAAGTGGGTGAAATCGTCGTCGGAGAGCACGACGAGGTGGCTCTTCATGCGGTCCTGGGCAAATTTGTCAGCCACGGCATGATCCGCCAGCCACTTGGCCACAGCGTCACTTGGACCAACAACTTTGTAATCAAACTCCTCCAGGACAATAGTCACCTGAGCCGATTGTCCTACCAAAAGCGGCGAGTTCGTGGGGACGAGGGCCCTGTGTTCGCCTGGCCAGGTTGGCGGAAGCGACGGCGGCTCCGCACCGATCAGGGTCAGGTCGCGGCACAGGCGTTCCAGAACGCTGCGGCATGTCACCCAGGCGAACACCCCACGGAGCGAACGCACGGGATAGGCGAGAATGCGGGCATCGCTGACGGTCAGGGCACCCGCGTGGGCGCTGCTTTCGTCCACTTTGCCCGGTCCAAAGATGGTGACAACATCCGAATGTTCTTCGTTGACCACCTTGCGTGGCTGTCCGGTCTTCTGATGAATCCTCTCACGGCAGGCATCGCGAAGAACACCCTTGAGGGCTGAGCCCGCGATGTTCGGCCAGCCGGTGTGCCGTTCCCGCTGGACGGGAAGATCGACAGTCCCGAGGGCCGTTCCCGAGCCGGGATGCAACGCCGTCTGGGCATGGATGAACAACAGTGCGCCCTGTGTGGTGGTTTTTGTCGCGTTAGACATCGTTCCAAACTCCTTGTAAAAAGCAGCCCCAACCCTGTTGCTGGTCCAAAGGCTTATCAGACAACGTATCGGAGAGTGTTTCCGGAAGACGTTCGAGGAAATACACGGAACCGGCCGAGGCGGCAAACCGTGTGGGCTTGGGCCCTCTGCGGACAAGGTCCCAGCCGGAGACGGCGACCTCACCCGGCACGGCGGCCGCCACGAGTTCCCCCGCCAGGCACTGCGGATACCATCCGTCATCGAAAATCCCGGGTGTCGTCAGCACGACCAGGGGTTTTTGCCCCTGTTGGGGAACGGCCCGGGGAAATTCGAGCGGTCTATCGAAATGCTTGACCGCCACCTGTTTGCCTTCCCCGCCCCAGCGGAGAAAACTCACCGACTTCCACACGGATTCGCCCTCGGGCGGCACATGCAGCTCCACGTAAAAGGCGACTTCCTGCCTCAAAGCGAGGTAGCTCGCCGCGTAGATCTGGTGTTCCTCAGAAGTCAGTCGCACAGGATTGATTCCGATCCCCGTGCGGTTGTCGTAACCGAACAACTCACTTTCCGACACAAAATCTTGCTGGCTGAAATCCTGGGGTGGTTTGTTTTGAAGGAACTTCTGCATTCCGGTTGCAGTGAGAAAACCTTTGCAGGTTTCAACATCCTGACGTGTCTTCACCCAGATGGGCCGCATGCCGTCCCGAGGAGGCTTCCAGCCGGGCAGGGTTTGATTCCGGGAAAGTGGCTGTCCCAACCAGATCTCCGGCCGGGCTGCCGACTCGCTCTTTTTGAAGGAGAACACCGTGGCCGGCATGGGAAACAGAAGCTCCCAATGGGCGGGATCGGGCTTATCGGTGGAGGGCTCTTTTTCCCCGCGACGCCTTCTGACCAGCCACGGTCCCCGAATGCGAACGGAAAAGAACCAATCGGGTGCTCCGGCCTCCTGGAGGCCCTGACGCCACACTTCCTGATATTCCGTTTCTGTAAGGCGGCGCTTCTCGGCTGCGCGGATATACGCCGCGCGGAGTTTGTCGAAATCGCAGCCCACGGCCCGAAGGAGACTCGCCCAGATGGCGCCCGCCGTGGTTTGGGGTAGCGGCAGGCCCGACGAGCCGCGCGTCGCCGCAGTGAAGGGGCGACCATCCCGGAAAAAGAGGACGTCGAGCGGCTCCAGCAGGGCCCCCATATGTTTGAGTTGCCGACTCATTCATCCCTCCTTCTCGCCAAAAACGATGCCGTCTGGCACAAGGTGAGGAAGTTTTCCAGAAGTTGACCACTCCGGATGCCGGCGCCGGCAGGCGGTGCACCCGATTGGGCAAGTGACTGTGATCGCTGGTCCCACAAACCGCCGAAAAACTCCAGTTGCTCCACGATTTTGGCCCCTGCTTTTTTAGGTGCGTCGGGCGACAGGAGTTTGCGTGTGGATTCCTCGGCGCGATCGACCTGCCGCCGGATCTCGGCCTTCATCGCGTCAACGGGAAGACCTTTCAACACCGGCAACTCGCGGTAGAGATGGCGTGCCCAGCGGTCGGATGCCCCGGCGGGACTCTCTCGGCTGGGCGTGAAGGCCACAACCCAACCCTGGACGATGTCCAGGAACGGCCAGGGGCACAGTGCCATGGTGTGTTCACCCGACCTCCGGCAGACAGTGATGGTGATCAGGTCCCGACCGTTGTTTTTGGCATGTTTTTCGGCCTGCCTTGCGGTTTCCAGGGCAAAGCGAAGGTCTTCCTTGTAGTGGACGACAACGATGCCCGCACTGACTGTGGCGGTTTCGCCCGGCTGTCCGCCCAGGACTACCTGGGACCAGACTTTGCGAAAAGCCTCGTTAAGTTGCCGGGCACACGCGATGACCTTTGTTGTGGGAAGCAGTGCCAGCACGTCATCCCCGCCGCAGTACACAAGGACGCCGTGATTGTCTTCCACAATTTTCGGGGCATAATTGAGCGCGAACGTCATCAGGGCCTTGCTGATGGATTGGGGATGCTCGCGGCCGGGTTTTGCCCGAAGATGCTTGCCCATGCGGTCGCCATCCATCATCAGCACGGCGTAATAGGCCGGTGCCTTGCCCTGGTCATCCCGTTTCTTTTTAATCTGCTCCCAGACTTCCGGAGGGCAGAAACCTTCCTCCTCATCCTGCTCGGGGCGCTCCCAGTGGAGCCATTCGCCACTCCAAACACCATGCCGGTCCCGGACTGTTTGGGGAGAAAGCTCCGGCTCGTGGCTGAGCCATTCGGCAGCGGCGACGGTTGCCAGGTCTTCCAACCGCATCTTCCGAGGATCAACCGCGAGTTCGTTCACAAAATAGGCCGGCCAGGCAAACCGTTTGACAAAGCTCACCGCACAGAGGCGTTCGCCCGAGCGGATCCGCACCCCGCCAATACTCAGCCCGTTCTTGCCGCCGAGTGCCTGCCAGAACGCGGCGGCCTTTGTCAGCTCGGCAGGTCCCAGATTTTCGTAAGTTCCCAGCAGAGAGCACTTGCCGGGATACATCCCCTGGGCGTCCGGGGTCGGTGAATATCGGGTGACTTTTCTGATCACCTTGTGCGTGGCGTGGACGCGGGCGGCCAGTTCCGCCTGGTCCGTCCACAGCTTGTCCTCTTCTGACGCCCCATCCCAGGGGCCTCCCAACGCTCCCCGCTCACCGAGCAATGACCTGACCGCGTCGCCTGGAATCGCTCCCCGGGGCACAACGGTCACCCGCACGTCGAAGAATGAATCAACCTGGGCATTCCACAAGCGATTGACTGAGTTCTCCCATTCCGCGGCTCCGTCGCCCTTCACCTTGGCGATTTCCGTCTGCAACGCCTGGCGCACATTGTCCGCAATGGTTTGCCACGCATTATCGAAAGCATCCCGGCAGGCCTGAGCGAGCGACTCCGCCTCGTTGGCCGGAACCTCGGCAAGGAACCGGTTCGGCAAGCAGGGGGAGCGAACCTCCTTGCGCAGGTTCTGCGGGGACATGGGATCGCGGCTCATATCGGGCTCGATGAAAGCCGCCGCCCCGTGTTTTGAATAGATCGGTTCCATGGCCTTACGGGTGAGCCAGGCCAGCAGGAAACTGCCGGTCCACAGATCCCGCAGTGTCCGCGCGGCAGAAATGAAGGACTGGACCGGCCCGACGGAAAAAACAATGAACGCACGATCATCCATGGTGTTATCCTCGCTTTGCGGCACGGAAAGCCCAGGCTCGTTCAAGAACCTGCCCTCGAAAACGACTGCCCGGCGATGATCGATGAGTCATTCCTGTTACCCCGCAGAAGTTACCCTTTGTTTGGTTAGGGATTCTGGCACATCCAATCGTTTGTGTCAAGAAGCTCTCTCCATTCAACTGGCTGCTTCCTTCATGCGTCGTTCCCTGGCCTGATCGCGCACCTGTTGCAGGTTGATGATTTCCGCC
>NZ_JACIYL010000200.1 GCF_014359955.1 Thermogutta sp.
TCGTTCAGAGGACAGCAGGGGGCGTGTTGGACGAGGTGTACGTGCTCTCCGTAAAAAGTGGCTATCGTGGACCGTGTGACTTCTGCCGCCGAGTGCACGGTCAGCCGTCGATTGAGGCACGCCACCCGTTTAAGGTGCGTCGAAACGAAACCGATGTCGTGGCTGACAATGACGATGGGCAGTTGTTCGTTCAGGGCATGGAGGAGATCCGTCAGATTCTGTTCGACGTAGGGATCAATCCCCGCGGTGGGTTCGTCCAGCAGCAAGAGTTTGGGTTCAGCGGCGAGGGCCCGCGCTATCAAAACGCGCTGCCGCTGACCCCCCGACAGTGTCGCAAGCCGTCGGTGGGCCAGATCGGCCGTTCCTGTCAGTCGGAGTGCGGCCAGGGCTTTCTCGCGGTCTGCGCGACTGTAAAGGAAACCCCACCGCGAATGGCAAATCCGACCGGCGAGCACAATATCGAGCACGCATGCGGAAACCGACGTATCGACCCTGGCGTGCTGGGGTACGTAGCCGATGAGGTGTCGGACTTCGCGCGGTGGTTTCCCGAACACGCTCACCGTTCCCTGTTGCGGTTCTAAAAGCCCCAGAATAATCTTCAGCAGCGTCGTTTTTCCGCCACCATTGGGGCCGATGATTCCCAGAAAGTCGTCCTGATAAATCTCCAGCGAAATATCCTCAAGGACCGGCTCCAACAGGCCCCCCGCGGGCGAACGGTAGGAAAACGTCACATGTTCCAGCCGTGCCACCACGTTTGGGGTGGTAAGCGGCGGATCGGAAGACGTTTTCGGAAGCGAGGCAACAAAGGACATCGTTTTACCAGTTTTGGAAGAAGGTATGTCGGCAAGCCCGCTGATCGCGGCAAACGCCTATTCATTTTTTCGCGCCGGGGCTCTCCATACTTTCACGATACGCGGAGACGAGGCTTTCAGCAACGTGCCGCAGTTCGCTGGGAAGGTCCTCAGCCAGAGGATCGGCGGTCACGAGTCGCAGGCCCGCCGCCTCCGCGACAGCGTGCGCCGCCCGTGAGGAAATCTGCGGTTGGACGAGCATCACTTTAATTCGGGCGCGCTGCGCTCGACGCTGGAGTTCGGTGATCTCGCGATCCGAGGGTTCCTGTCCGTGTGTTTCCAGGGCCACCTGGATCAGCCCATAATCCTCGGCAAAGCACTCCCAGGCTGGATGAAAGACAAAGAACTCCTCTCCTTTTAACGGGGCCAGTTTTTCCCGAAGCTCCTCGTCTAATCGAGTCAATTGCGAATGTAATCGCTCCCAGTTGCTGCGGTACAGCGCGGCGTTGCTTGGGTCGAGCTCTTCCAGCGTTTGCGCCACGATCTCCCCCATGGCCAGGAGTCGTCTGGGACTGAGCCAGGTGTGAAGGAACTCGTCATGCTCATGAGTGCCTGTGTGATCGGGCTGCTTGGGCGGGGATTCCGTCCGCGCGGCAGCAGCATCCCCATGCGCGTGGTTGTCGCCAGGTGAAAGTTGTGCGACATGACCCGAATCGGCCGACGCGGAATTTTCCCCCTCGTGGGGAGTATGGCTAGGGTGTGTGTGGAGATGGGAAGTCTGGGCAAGAGGCACAACGCGAAGGCCGCTCCGCTGGGAGATCGCTCGGCACCACGGGCTGTTCTCCACGGGAAGTCCGATGGAAAAAAACACCCGACAGCGTGCCAGCCGGGCCGCGTCGGCGTCGGTCCCGGTGAACGTATGCGGGTCTTGGTTAGCGGGTATCAGCACGACACACGACACCATTTCCCCCCCGATTTGGCTTACCAACCAATTCTGCGGAGGGATTGTCACAGCTACCGCAAGGGGGCCGGCGTCGCTTTCCCGGTTGCCAACCCGGCATCCCCCGCAAAATAGGGGGGCAATACTCAAAAAGCCAAGGAAAATCCCAATGATGCCGCGGAACACGCAAATCTGCTCCGAAACAGGGTTGCACGACAATCCACCGAAAAGGGTGGGATCCGCATCGAAGGTGGCCAGTTTTGCATTATTGAGCGACGCCCCCAACCTGGCAACCGGCCGCTGGTAAGCACAGCATGACGCCAGCCGCCGTTCGCAGGAGAAGCGGTTTGTCCGTCGGCCCCCGGAACATGCGCCCTCTCGACCGGATACAGAGTGAACCCCTCGAGTAGAAACCGTCTTTTGAACCAGCGCCCAGGCAGCGCGCAACTTGAGCACGAAAGGTACATAACGAGAGAAAGGATGAGGGAAAACAAGATCGCTATTTTGCTTGGCAGAACTATAATATTTTTTAACCGATGTGGCTAATGTAACCGACAACGAGTTTCGGCACTCGGAATTGATTAGGCAAGCTGAAGAGGACGGAAAGCCTGTGTCGAATCGTTGGCTCCTGTGACGGCGGGTGGAAGACGATGTCGCCTGAAAAGACGGTCAACCTCGAAAAATTCGCCGCTGATGCAGACAAACCCTCGGCCTCTACGTTCTCACCCGCGGAGGCCAAACGAATTGTGCACGATCTGTTTGCCCGTAACCCCGTTATTTACTGGGTGGACTTTCTCGCGTCTTTTGCGGTGGGGTCGGTGTGTTTTGCGCTCGTGCGTCGGACTCCGCTGTTTTCGCCGCAACAGGTGGTATGTTTCGTGATTTCGGCCCTGGCCTATTATCGTGCGGCATTGTTTATCCACGAGATTGTGCATTTTCCCCGGGGGGTGATGACCACATTCAAGGTCGTCTGGAACATTTTGTGCGGAACACCGTTTCTTTTGCCCTCGTTTGTGTATCAGACACATCACGACCACCATCGCAAGACGACTTACGCCACCGATCGTGATGGTGAATATCTTCCCTTTGCCCGGCGGCCGCGTTGGGAAATCGTCAAGTATCTTTTGTCCAGTTTCATCATTCCGCCGCTTGTTGTATTTCGTTTTGCCATCCTCAGCCCGCTGGCGTGGATCAGTCCGCGGTTTCGCGCGTGGGTGCATGCCCATGCGTCTTCCATGGTGATTGACCCGAAGTATATCCGGCCGGAACCCACGCCTCGCGAGCTGTTTTGGATTCGAGTCCAGGAAGCGCTGTGCTTTCTCTGGGTGTGGGGGGTGTTTCTAGTGCCGCCGATTTTCCTGGGACGGTGGCCGATCCCGTTCCTCGTTCAGGCGTATGCCACAGCCGTGCTTGTCGTGCTCATCAACGCCCTGCGGACGCTTGGAGCGCACCGGTACGCCTTCGAACCGCATCCGGTGGACTTCTCCGAGCAGGTCCTGGATTCCCTGAATTATCCCTATCGCTGGTGGATTGCCGAACTATGGGCACCTGTGGGGCTCCGCTACCATGCCGTGCACCATTTGTTTCCCTCCATGCCGTACCACAATCTCGGGAGGGCTCACCGGCGATTGATGGCGCAACTCCCCAGTGATTCGCCTTATCGGCAGACGATTCGTCGATCTCTCCTCGCTCAGTTGAGAGATCTGTGGCGAGAGGCGGGGAAGGCGTCTTCGGCACGTCGTGGCTGAGGGCGTGGGACGTGTTGCTTCTCCTTCGGCGGAACCCGGGATTCTTGGAGCCTCTTGGCTGTGAGAACCCCCGAGAAGTTGCAGTCCCTCGCAATTGCCGTTAACCTATCAGCTAAAAAATTACTGACACATCTCAGGTGTTTCTTGCTGATAGTAAACTCGCCGCACCCCGGCAACCGTTTCTGGCGGAACGTTTTCGTCCGAGCGTGATCCAGAAAAACGGTGGGACCGTGACCTGCAGAAAGAATGTCGGCAATCAGGTAAAGCTCGTCCAACGTCAGAGCACAGACAGGGAAGGTGGCGGAAAAAGCCGGGCTTTCGCGGCTAGTGCTCCGTCACAGGAACATTTTGGGATTGCGCTAGGGGTTGGGATGGGTTAGGATGGGTGGTCGTTTTCGTTCCCTTTTGCCAAGGAGGGTTTCCATGCGAAAGAAGTATATTGTCCGGCTGACCGAGGAAGAACGTCAGAAGTGTCAGGAGGTCATTCGCAAGCTGAAGGGGACCAGCCAGAAGGTCCGTCGCGCTCAGATTCTGCTGAAGGCGGACGCGGACGGTCCAGCTTGGACGGACCAACGGATTGCCGAGGCGTTCGGGTGTCGGCGACAGACGGTGGAAAAGATTCGTCAGCGTTTTGTGGAACGGGGTTTTGAGGAGACGCTGGAAGGGAAGAGCCGGTCGGGCCCACCAGGGAACAAGATTCTGGATGGGGAGGTGGAAGCGAAAATCATTGCCGCCCGTTTGGGGCCGCCGCCTGCAGGTTACGGTCAGTGGACGCTTCGCCTCCTGGCCCGTCGGTTGGTGGAGCTGAAAGTGGTGGAATCGATCAGCCACGAGACAGTGCGCCGGGCGCTAAAAAAAACGAGATCACGGCGCGGAAGATCCAGTACTGGGTGATACCGCCAGAGGCGGATGCGGAGTTTGCCGCTCAGATGGAAGAGGTGCTGGAAGTGTATTGTCGGCCGTATGATCCGTTGCGTCCGGTCGTTTGCATGGATGAGCAGCCGGTGCAGTTGGTGAAGGAAGTGCGGCGTCCGATTCCGGCGACGAGAGGGCATCCCCAGCGGGTGGATTACGAGTATGAACGAGCGGGGACGGCGGCCATCTTCCTGTTTTGCGAGCCCTTGGTCGGCTGGCGTCAGGCGACAGCACGGGAACGTCGGACGAAGAGTGACTGGGCAACGGAGGTGGCGGCGCTTTTGGACGGGCGTTACGCGGACTGCGAGCGCATCACGCTGATCTGCGACAACCTGAACACGCACACGAAGGGGGCGTTTTACGAGGTGTTCCCAGCGGAGCGGGCTCGTCAGTACGTTCGCCGCATCGAGTTTGTCTACACGCCGAAACACGGCAGTTGGCTGAACGTGGCGGAGTGCGAGCTCGGCTGTTTGACCCGGCAGTGTCTGGCGGGTCGTCGCCTCGGGGAGCTACGTCTTCTCCAGGAGGAAATTGCGGCGTGGTCGATAGACCTCAACGCTCGGCAGCGCGGCGTCGATTGGCAAATGACCGCGGAAGATGCCCGCCGCAAACTGAAGTCCGTCTATCCCAAAATTATCCTGTGACGGAGCACTAGCCAACTCATGCCCATAAACGAAGAGGGAACATGCGCGGCCACAGCCAGTTGCGACGTTGGCTCGCCACTCCCCGGTGACCTCAGCGGCCCTCTCAGCGTTTAGTGGGAAACCGAATCAGCGTGACGCTGTAGGGTGCCACTTCGACCTTCCCCGCGTCGGGAGCCTCTCTTTCCACAATGCTCACTCGCGGCGGCTTTCCCGGCTCATTGAAAAGCATCGGGTCATCTCCAGCAATTTCCCACGCACGCCCGGGCGCTTCCAGCGTGATCGCGGTGGTTTGCAGCTTTAGATGCTGCCGTTCCGCGGTCGGATTGACCACGGCAAGCACGACCGCGTCTCTGGCCTCAGTCAGGGTAGCCTGCACATCGAGGACAGAGTGGGAACAGGTGGTGGCGATGGGGATTTGCCCAAAATGTTTACGATACAGGGCCAGGACAAGCCCGGTTGTCTCGAAGCTGGCGGCCGTTTTCGTCGTCTTAATTGCTCCGATCACATTCACGGTTTGGGCATAATTGGCCATGAAATAGACGTCTGTGTTACGAGCGTACTCATTGAGAGCCTTGGCAATTCCAAGGCCATCGCGGAGGAAGTAGCGGGTGCCCAGCTCCCCATAGAGATGCTCCCCGTACCAGTAATTCCACTCATCGAGGGCCACAGGGATGGCCTTGCCGCCCAGGATTTCTTTCCGATAGCGGCGATGGGCGTCGGCAATCTCGCGCACACGACGTGCGGCCTGCCCCACATGCTCGAGCAGATCCTTTTTCGCCCCGACGTAAAAATGTTCACTCATCAGATCGATGAAGTCGGCACAGTGACGGAACATGCCTTCCGTCCACGGTCCCACGTTGCCCACTGCAATGGTCACAATTGTGGGGTCGAGCTTCCGCATGGCCGCCACAAACTCGTTATGCTTTTTGACATATTCCTCCAAGGGCATGTGGCCGAGCTGCCAGTTTCCGTACATTTCGTTCCCGATGCCCCAGTATTTCACATGATACGGCTCGGGATGACCGTTTTTGGCCCGTAGCTGCCCCATTTTCGTCTCAACGGAGCCATTGGCGTATTCCAGCTCCTGCAGCGCCATTTCCACGTCCCCAAGCCCCGTGTTCACCACCACCAGCGGCTCGGTATTGACAACCCGGCAGAACGTCATGAATTCATCGATTCCGAAATCGTTCGAATCGATTCCCTGCCAGGCAGGGTTTTTGCGGGGGGGACGCTTGTCGCGATCACCGATTCCATCCCGCCAGTCGTAACCGCTCACGAAGTTGCCACCCGGCCAGCGG
>NZ_JACIYL010000201.1 GCF_014359955.1 Thermogutta sp.
TACAGCACGCGATATTCAATCGCCATCGATGCTGCGCACCGAACCCCGCCCGACGGTTGGCGGCGCCAGTCAAAGAATAATCGGCAGGGAAGTGAGGGATTTCTCGACCCCGAAATTGGCCGACAGCTCAGCGAGGAAGAGCGAGAACTTCAGGAATACGCGCGTCGCGTCTACCAGCATCGACTTGAGCTGGGGGTGGCCCGAGAGCAGGCCCGTAAGGATTTGCCACTTTCCACGTACACGGAGGCGTACTGGAAAATCGATCTTCATAATCTTCTGCATTTTCTCGAACTGCGAATGGATCCGCACGCCCAGTGGGAAATCGCTCAGTATGCGCACGTGATTGGGCACGAAATTGTGGCACGGCTATTCCCCATCACCTGGGAAGCGTTTCTGGATTATCGCTTCCAAAGCGTGGTTCTCTCCCGCCTGGACTGCGAAGTCATCCGAAATCTGGCATCGCAGGGCCGGATCCCGGCTACCGAGGAGGACTTCATGGAATTGCAGCACCCATCCTGGCAGGGACTTTCCCGCTGCCGGGAACGGGATGAATGTTTGGAGAAACTCCGCAAGTTGGGACTGGTTCGGTGAGTTAGGACGTTTCGGGTTTTTCAGGCGGGCTGTCCCTATTGGAAATGGGGGATCACTGCGTTTGTTTTTCTTTTCTTTGGCTTGTGGTTTCCATCGCACAGAAGTGATCTTGGGAAAATTCGGGGTTTCCGGTAACATTCAGGGAGTTGTTAAGCACGGCTGGTGGAGTGTAGGCACAACGGGCCGGAAGCAGACGGCCCTTTCCTTTGAGGAGGAGCGGATCCATGGTGTTTTCCCGGCCAGGGGATGGCCCTCGATTTCGTGCCGTATTACGGTGGTGTTGTCTCGGGACTGCGATTGCCACGTTGACGCTTTCTGGTCTAAACGGCGCATCAGGCCAGGTTCCGACCGGGGGTGCCGGGCAGCCCGCCATCTCTCCCCGTGGTAACAATGTCTACGTCCCGCCGTCCACCGCGCAGCCACCCGCCGTGCCCAACCCGAACCAGCCGATCACACCTGACGCCGCTCAATCGGCCAACGCCCTGCTTCCTCCCCCATTTACACTGACTCCCTACGAACAGGAGCAACTTGATCGGGTGCTCCGTGCATGGGAAGAGAGAAGTTCCCGCATTAAGACCTTTGAATGTGAGTTCACACGGTGGGAATTTGATCCAGTGTGGGGACCGCCCAATCAGCCGAAGCGCATTACGCGCGGCAAAATTCTCTATTCGGCACCGGATAAAGGGCTCTTTCGGGTAGACGAAGAGGTTGTGGAAAACCGCTGGCAACCGGCGACCCATCCCGAGCGTTGGGTGTGCGATGGGCGCGCTGTGTACGAATACCGATTTGAGACCAAACAGATTGTGGAAACCCCACTTCCCCCCGAACTGCAGGGAAAGGCCATTACCGAGGGGCCCCTGCCTTTTCTCTTCGGTGCAGAAGCAGAATCCCTGAAGCGGCGTTACTACATGAGGATCATCACTCCGCAAAATGTCAAGGATGAGATCTGGCTGGAGGCGTTTCCCCGGTATCAGCGGGAAGCAGCCAATTTTCAAAGGGCGCAGCTCATTCTGAAGCTACCTGCCCTGGATATCTATGCCCTTCAACTTTACCACCCCAGCGCCCAGCCCAATACTCAGTCCCGAACCGTGTTCCAGTTCGACCACATCAAGGTGAATGCCTTTGATCCGCTGCGCATTTTCAAAGAGGATCCATTCAGGCCTGTCTTGCCGGACCCGTCCTGGGCAAAGGTGACAGAACCGGCGTCGACTTCACCCGGCGGTGGCGCACCGCACCTGGGGCAGCAACCTCAGGCGATCCGTCCCCAGTAAATTCAGGCGATTGGCCGCTCAGGCGACACCATCGCTGCCGGTCATTTTTGAAATTGCCCAGGAATGGACGCGAATCCGGGTGCGCCGCGAGGCTTTTCTCTGGTCAGCGAGTTGCTCGCGTACCCTCTTGGCAGGCGGTCTCCACAAAGATGACGGGCCCCGGTTGCCGAAGCCTGCGCGTGTTTTCCGGTGGATTGCGTGGTGAATTTCACCGGGCGGACACGCGGACGGGTTGGTAAGGTCCATCCCTGATCGGAATAGCGTGTTGAATCAAAGAAACTTTGCCGGTTCTGCGTGGGCGGCCATTTTCGCTCGACTCGCGTCGCTTTACCGGACGATTGACGGGGAATAGGATAAGAAAAGTAAAAAGCCGCGCTCGGCCATTGGTTGGAGCAGGCCGGGGCCTCCTATTTCCCCGTTAGGCAACCAATCCGTGACCCATGTGGGGTATCGGGTGACACACATGGGCGCGCAACACCTGTCCTAATGACCGAGCGCGGCTAGGATTCCGTTCCACCCACCGGCCGAGCTGGCCGCCATCCTTGAACTGCTCATTCCTCCGTGAACACGTCGGCAGCCGTACGGAATCGCAACGGTTCGCCGAGCTTCCCCTGTCGTCCTTGCGTTATTCTCCTGGTTCCTTTTCCCTCCCGTTTTCGCCCCACGCTGCTCGAACATTCTCGCATCATTGGGGCCAGTGCCTCGCGGGACCTATTGGGCCAGGCTTTCATACAGCCTGGCGAATCTCGGCATGGCCTTTTCCAGGTATTTCCTCCATTGTTCGGGATGCCAGATTTCGACGCAGACAGCCGCTCCCACCACCATGACCTCGCCGCCGGCTTCAACGGCAAGAAACTCTCGAAAACCCTCCGGGATAACGATCCGACCACGCTGCGCGACCGGAACAGTGCGGAACCGGCTGGAAAGAAGCCGCCCGAATCGCTGCACGTCGGAAAGCCGCGTGTCCAGTCTTCCCATCTGGACTTTTTGTCGGATCAGTTCTACTCCCGCTTCCCAACGCGTCCGCCAGTTTTGTGGGCTCCATAAGCTCAGACAACCTCGCCTCTCCTTGACCAGAACGCACTCTTTCGCGTCGGGAGCCAGTAAATCCATGAGTTCGTTGGGAATGGAAAGCCGATATCGCTCGTCCAGAGCACGCACGTATTCCCCGAGGATTAAGGGAGTTTGCGACATCGGCTTAAGTTCTTTTTCCGTCGTGCTCTCTTTTTATCACATACCAACGTTTTGGGCAAGATCCCCACAGATCATTCCATCTTTTGGTCAAAATTGGGACGCAAACCCATATGCAACGAGTTTAGCTTTCTCTGGTTCGTCTGCAAGATCACCCGGGCAAATTTTTTTGTCGCGCAATCCCGTGCGCAACAAGATATCGACGGTGATCTTCGGGATAGCATAGATGTGTCGGTCAGCGGCGTTCCGAAGCGCGCTTCCGTTGCTTCGCTTCCCAAGCAACGACTGCCACGAAACGACCTCCCCGAAGGTCGAGGACTAGTCGGTCATTGGCGCAACTCACGCTGCCGAACAAGAATCGGTCAGGGCAACGGCGCGAGGCGGCGAACAACTCGATAAGATTCGACAGTACCTTTCGAATTCCCATGGCGGCGCGGACGATGACGAAAATGGCAAGGAGTCCGTTTTTGCCAAGGCAAACGACTGGAAATACCGCTCTCCCTCGGTCGACACTCCCTGAATGATTTTCAGGGAGTTTTCTTTTCTTGCCGTCATGGGAAATTGCCTGTTTCTCGGCTAAGATGAGTTTTCTCCAATCACGCACCTAACCTGCTGCTGAGAGTATGCCCAGTGCGGCAAAGGCGAAAGATGGAGGCGGAATATGCGATGGGAACGTAGCCGCGAGGCTTTCGAGCGAGCGAAACGAGTCATCCCGGGTGGGGTCAACAGTCCTGCGAGAGCATTCGGCGCGGTAGGAGGCCACCCTATCGTGATTGACCGGGGAGAAGGCTGCCGTCTCTTCGATGTGGACGGGAATTCCTACATCGACTACGTGCTCTCCTGGGGGCCGATGATTCTCGGACACGCCCATCCGGCCGTCGTCGCTGCGCTGGAGCAGACGATCCGACGCGGAACGAGTTTCGGAGCGCCCACCGAATTGGAAACCCAGTTGGCCGAGACCGTCTGCCGACTCGTACCCTCGGTAGACAAGGTCCGCTTTGTGAACTCCGGTACCGAGGCCACGATGAGCGCGATCCGGCTCGCGCGGGCTTACACCGGGCGGGACAAGGTCGTCAAATTTGCTGGAAATTACCACGGCCATGTCGATTGCCTGCTTGTGGCGGCTGGAAGTTCCGCTGCCACGCTGGGTGTGCCCACATCGCCGGGGGTGACGCACGGAGCTGCCCAAGACACCCTCGTCCTGCGGTACAACGACGTGGCGCAACTCGAAGACGCGTTTGACCAGCACGGCCACGAGATAGCGGCGGTGATTGTGGAGCCCGTAGCAGGCAACATGGGATGTGTGCCCGCCGACCCTCCTTTTCTGCGAAAATTGCGGGAATTGACCCAAGCGTATGGATCGCTCCTCATCTTTGACGAAGTCATGACCGGATTCCGCGTCGCACTGGGTGGCGCGCAGAGCCTTTTGGGTGTTTTCCCGGATTTGACCACGTTGGGAAAAATCGTCGGCGGGGGGCTGCCGGTGGGAGCGTACGGCGGGCGGGCCGAGATTATGGATCACATCCTGCCCGTCGGCAAAGTGTTTCAGGCGGGGACGCTGAGCGGCAATCCATTAGCGATGGCGGCGGGCCTCGCCACACTCCAGGTTCTGGAACGGGAAAATCCATATCCGGATTTGGAAAAGCGTTCCCAGCAACTGGCAGACGGCCTCTTGTCCCTGGCGGCCAGGGCTGGCATTCCCGTTCAGGTACAACGCTGTGGATCGATGCTTACCCTATTCTTCAATCCGCAGCCGGTTCGCGACTGGGACACCGCCTCACAGTGCGATGTGAAACAATTCGCCCGGTTCTTTTGGGCGATGCTGGAACGAGGAGTTTACCTCCCATGCAGCCAGTATGAGGCGTGGTTCCTGTCAACGGTCCACTCTGAAAGGGAAATAGCCCAGACACTGGAAGCAGCGGAGGCAGCCTTCACACAACTGCGGACAGATCGTTGATTGCCGCGCCATAAACCGCTCAAGTGCCGCTTGGGACGACATACTGTGTCACCGATGCCCCGATGTGGCCGAAGCTCGCTTTTCCTCAGCGTAACTCGGCCGATAGTAGATGGGCTTGAGTGTCCAGACGTCGCCGCGCTCTCCGGCTTGATACCGTTGATAAGCCAATTGGGCGACAGTGGTAGCCGTAGGATCCCACAGTTCCCGGGGGGCTACCGTGACCGCGGGGCCGACGGTCTGGGCAAATCGATGCAGCCCAGTCCCGGTTACGGCGACGGAGCCTTTCCGGCCCAATGTTTCGAGCCATTCCTGGAGCTGGACAACCCCCGAGTCTTCGAAGAACGCCCAGCCGCGATCGTTGGTCCACACGTAGGCCCGACCGACAATCTGGCCTCGCTGGGCGTCACCGATCACAGCGAGGTAGTCGGCCAGTTTCGGCGTTTGGTAGGCGACGACGTCGAAGGTGTTGAGGCCGAGAATCTCAGCGCCGACTGCGTAAGCAAACGTCTTGGCCGAAACCACCCCAATCCGCACGCTCGTGAATTGGCCCGGACCAACGGTGACACCGACCAAGTTGACGTCCTTGGGGTGCCAATCCACCTTTTGCAGAAGATCGCGAAGAGTGGGAGCCAGACTCGCCGCCGCACGGGGAGACTCGGGAAGGCGAAGTTCGGCCAAGAGGGTCCCGTCAGCGGCGACGGCCACGCTGCCGGGCACAGCGGTTGTCTCGATGGCGAGAATGTTCATCGGGCTGGGTCCTCTCGTGATCGACAGGGGAAAACAACGTCCCGTTTTGTTCCGTGGATTATCGAACGGCTCGGCCAGGTGAGGTGGCAGTCATTCACGCCGTATGAGAAATTTTACCCGCCGAGTTTCCGGACTGGCATCCACAGTGCACAAAAATCGCTGATCGGCGATGATCAATGTTATTTTGGTGCGCAGCAATTGATTGGGGCGGTAAAGCGCTGTTACTGCGGGTCGAGGCAGGTCGTATAATAGCGAGTGGACGATTCCCCATCAACTTGCCGGGGGACACCTTGCATTGCCTTCACGGGGCGGTATATTTATCGTTTACATTTCCCTTCGCCGAACGCTAGCGTAGCTCAATTGGCAGAGCGGCTGACTTGTAATCAGCAGGTTGTGGGTTCGAGTCCCACCGTTAGCTTTGCGGGCGAAGGGCGGCCGGTTCGCGATGGACGCTCGCTCGGCCCGCTTACGACCGAGACGTTTGGGGGGTTTCCCGAGTGGTCAAAGGGGTCAGACTGTAAATCTGATGGCTTACGCCTTCGCAGGTTCGAATCCTGCACCCCCCATTGTGAT
>NZ_JACIYL010000202.1 GCF_014359955.1 Thermogutta sp.
ATAGGGATTAAGGGCCCGATGGCAGAGGCCCTTCCAGCACAGGCAGCAGACGCGCTTGGAAAAGGGAAAAGTCTGGCCAGAGTGACGCACACAAACGATCCTGGAGAGTGACAAACGTTCGTCGGAAAAATTTTGTAAGGGTGTGCCAATTATGCTGATCATTCAACCGCATTACCACGCTATCGCGAGAACCACCCAGGATTACGAGCGAATGGCTGCTGCGGGGGTGGTAGCCGTGGCCGAGCCGGCCTTCTGGGCGGGATTTGATCGTCGTTATCCCGAGACGTTTTTGGACTATTTCCGACAGATCAGTGAGTTTGAACCCACCCGAGCGGCCCAGTACGGCATTCGCCATTTCTGCTGGGTGGCGGTGAATCCAAAGGAAGCCGAGAACCTGGAAATCAGTCACGCTGTGCTTTCCCAGATGCCGGAGTTCTTCCGCAAACCGACGGTGCTGGGCGTGGGTGAGACGGGATTGCACAAGTCCACCAAGAATGAGTGCGAAGTTTTTGAGGCGCAAATTGAGCTGGCCCTCCGGTACGATCAATTGCTCCTCGTTCATACGCCCCATCTGGAAGATAAATACTACGGGACGAAAAGAATTCTGGAAGTTCTGAAAGGCTTTTCCATCGACCCCAGTCGGGTCTGGATTGATCATGTGGAAGAGCACACGATCAAAATGGTGAAAGATGCGGGCTACTGGGTGGGGTTTACGCTCTACCCAATCACCAAGTGTTCTCCCAAGCGTGCCGTGGACATGCTCGAGCGTTACGGTTGGGAGCGAACGCTCATTAATTCCTCTGCGGATTGGGGTCCGAGCGATCCGGCCACACTTCACGAGTGCATCTTCGAGTTTCGCCGGCGCGGCTATGGCTTGGAGGAAGCGCTGGAGGTGTTCTACAATAACCCAGTGCGTTACCTGTCTCAGAATCCCAAGTTCGATTTGCCGCTGGTGAAGATGGAAATGCTCACGCCCACGGGAGCCGTGCCCGTCGCGTGACTCTCGTCGCTGGTTGCGTTAGCGGGCTTATGCTGTCATCGCACGTCCGATCTGGAGGGCGTGGGCGCCCCGGCTGGAACGTCACGCCGCGGAGCGTGCGGGACCCACCCCCTGAACGGATGGGTCGAAACCTGCTTCTCTTGATGGTGACTCGGAGACGCAGGGAGACGCCTCACGGAGTTTTGGTTGTGGAGGCTTTCGACTCGGACGCAGGGGCAGTGGGCTTGGCGTCGGCCGGCCCGAGCAGTTCCTCCAGCTTCTTGCCCAACTCTTCTCCACGGACATCCATGGCGAGGACCGTTCCGTCTTTTCCGACCAGCATCGTGGTCGGCACGGCGAGGATGCCGTAATACCGGGCGGGATCGGCGGGGCCTTTGGCATTGGGGTCCTGAACATGAATGATGGTCCAGGGGATTTTTTCGCTCTCGATATATTTGTCGAGGGCTGATCGGTCATCGTCGATGCTTATTCCCACCACATCGAAGCCCTTGTCGTGGTAGCGTTCGTAATTTGCCTTAATGTTCGGCATTTCCGCGCGACAGGGGCCGCACCACGTGGCAAAGAAATCCACCAGCACGATTTTTCCGCGGTACTGGGCCCAGTTAAAATCTTTGCCGTCTGTCGTTTTGCCCGCCAGCTCCATTTTTTTGCCGGGCAGCTCGAGTCGCCGACCAGCGCCCTGAAGCTGCTCTCCTGCCTCGGCGATGGCGGGGTTACTGTTTTTCGCCAGCAGTTCACCGAACTTCTGGTAGTACTGCCCAGCCGGGAAGTCGAGTTCGGCATATTCCAGCGGAGAAAGGATCTGCATGAGCACGGCAATATCCGCTTCGTCGGGGCTGGCTTTCTGGGCAAGCAAATTGAGCATCTCGTCGAGATACTTCTTGACTTCACCAGCCAGAGCGGCCTTTTCGTCAGGGGAGTGCATCTGGAGCCTCAGGGCCAGAAGTCCGCCCCGTGCCCTCGTCGCGACATCTTTGAAGCCGAGTTGTTCAATTTTGTGGGGGATCTTGGCGACGTCGGCCAAAAGGTCCGGACCGCCAAGTCGAGGACCCATCAGGGCCCACTGGGCGGCCGCCTGCACATCCTCTGCCTTGAGGGGCAGTTTGCCCTCGAGAACACGGTTGGCCAGAGAGACAAGCTGCTTGCCCATCTCCGGAACCAGCTTTCGAGCTTCGGGATCCCGCATCCGCAACAGTTGCAGGAGCGCCTGAAATTTCCAGTGAAGAGCCTTATCGATCGTGGAAGCATCCGTCCCGGCCTGAGCGATGATTTTGTCGGCGGCCGTCATGATAGCCTGGGCCTGCTTCTGCCGAAACACCATCAGCCCCTGCGTGTCCGGCGGCCCCAGTTCCTTGCTCAGTTTCTCGATAAACTGAAACAGTTGCTCAGGCGTTCCTTCGGGGACTGTGATGTCCTGGGAACCCTGCGGTGGGGCGGCCTCAGTTGCAGGGGCTGCTGGACCGGGCGAAGTGCCCGATTCCGCCCGTGCAGCGAAGGCGCCTATTCCCGCCAGAATTCCCACCGTCAGGGCGCATCCCCCCAACACACACACGTTCAACCATCCGCGCTTGCACATACCGACCAGCCTTTCCGCCGAATCGCACCAAACCATGAAACGAACACACTCCCGCTTCACCCGGGAGTCCGAAATCTGCCCAGGCACCTATAACCCTATGGGGTTTTGAGAAGAAAAGCAAGCACGAGGGGCGCGGAGCGTCCGCAAGCAGGCTCAAACCGCCCAAGTGGCGGGAGTAGTGCCAGCGAGTCTAATGGGCAATCCCGCCGCCGTTTTCCCAGTGGACAGGAACGGCGTGCAGGGCCGTAAGATGGTGGAAGCGGCAGATCTTGTCCCAGGCCTCTTCGGCCGTCTCAGCGAACTCGAAAAGATTGAGGTCTTCATCGTCGATGACGCCCTCATCGGCGAGAAACTGAAAATCGATCACGCGTTCCCAGTACTCCCGCCCAAAGATGATGATGGGAATGGGCTGCATCCTGCCTGTCTGCCGAAGTGTGAGGGCGTCGGTCAGTTCATCCAGGGTGCCAAAACCGCCGGGGAACACTACGAGGGCCTTGGCTCGCAGCAGGAAGTGGAATTTCCGCAGAGCAAAATAACGGAATTGGAAACAGAGCTCGGGCGTGATGTAGGGATTCGGAATCTGCTCCAGTGGCAACCGGATGTTAAGCCCGATCGATTTCGCCCCCGCTTCGTAAGCGCCGCGATTGGCGGCCTCCATAATCCCAGGACCTCCCCCGGTGCAGATCACGTAGTCGCACTGCCCATCCTGTTTGCAGGATTGTGAGACGAGATAGGCGAACTGTCGGGCAAGATCGTAATACCGGCTCTTGGCAAGAAGCCTCTGTGCCCGGGAAACCGCCCGCTTGAGCTTGGGATTGTCCGGATCGGCGCGGAGCGCGGCCTCGGCTTCCTCCAGCAAACGGCGGGCTTCCGGCTCATCCACGATGCGGGTGCTTCCAAAGACCACGACCGTCGAATTGATTTTTTCCCGCTCAAAGGCCAGTTCCGGTTTAAGCAACTCCAATTCCATCCGGTTGGGTCGGAGCTTGGGATCGGCAAGAAACTCCAAATCCTGGTAGGCCAGCCGATAGCTGGGAGACTTCAGGATCCGTTCGATGGCGGCTTGCCGTTCCTGGGGGTCCATGTCGTGCCTCAGTCGTTAAAAAGGAAAAAACGACGGTTTTGTTTATCTCGTGGCGATCTCCCGACTCTTGCAGATTACCCAGAAGCTGGAATTTCTCCAAGGTCAATCCATCAGGAACGTGGTCTCTCCGAAACGGGGACACGCGGTTTATTCCGGTTGTTCGGGAAGGCCCGACCTGCCAGGTGCCTGTCTTCTATACGAGAAATAGAAGGCCCCAGTTGGCCAGTCCCCAGAGAGCCAGAACGCCCCCCCGAAGGCGCCGTGCCTGTTCGACTTCCGAAAAAGCCCTTTTGCGGCTCCCTCGGAATTTCCGCGAAGATGCCCAGCCCTGTAAAACGAGCGCCACAACTCCCAAAATAATCCCCACCGGTGCAGGCCAGACGAGGGCTGCCATCCCTGTGGCGAAGGTCCAATCCCATGAATGAACATCGGGGCGGCCTGCGCGATTGAGCCGCTTCAGCGCTCGATGACTGACAATATCCGCCGCCCATCCGAGAGCGATTCCGACGATCAAATCGGCCCAAAACGCAGGTCCGAGCGGACTATCACTCAAAATGGGAACATGACGCTCGACAGGCCATAGCGACATGAGTCCATTCGCCAGGACCGTGATGCCGATACAGGGCGTCCACACAACAAGGGGAACGGGTTGGCCGTCCCAGGAGATGGCCGCCACCACGAAAACGGTCAGCAGGAACGCCGCCAGAGAAAGCACCTGCAACAGCACGGCCGTGGCCGCATGATCCATCACGGCAATCCCACCCAACCACTGGCCCCAGTGTCCCGTACTGACCACCTGCGCTGTGGAGCCCACAATCACGCTGGAGATGGCCTCCACAAGCGGGTAGCGCACCGAGATGGGAGCACCACAATCGCGGCATCGGCCGCGTAAAATGAGCCAACTGAGGACGGGAAGATTGTCGAACCAGCGGATGGGATGCCCGCAGTGGGGACAGTGTGAGCCTGGCCAGACCAGACTTTCACCTCGCGGCAGCCGGTGGATGACGACGTTGAGAAAACTCCCCACCACGGCGCCGATGACGAACCACCAGATTTGGATGACGGTATCGAGTGCGTTCAAGGCGGAGCCCTCAACTCGGCGTCACTGGGACGGAAATCGCGATGGCTTATCTTGATGATAGGACACCCTGCCGCGGCGTGATATAATGGCGGCGGCTGATGTCCCCTAATCGCCCGCGCTGTTAGCGACGGAGGACCGGGCGTTTGGGGTAGGGGAAACACGACAAGGCGGCCGAAGTCAATCCGCCCATTTTATGCAAAAACGAGGAGACCACGATATGAATTCCGACCGCATCCCCCTGAGTCGTCGCGCGTTTATTCAGGAAAGCATTCTGGCTTCGCTGGCAGCGGGAGTCCTTCCGGCGGTGTCCCTTCGGGGAAGTGAGGCTCCGGCATCCCAAACAGCGGCCAAGGCTGGACCCAACGACAAGCTTCAGGTCGCCGTTTTAGGGGTGCGAGGTCGGGGCCAGGATCATGCCGCCGCGTACGCCTCCCGATCGGACTGCCACGTCCTCTACCTGTGCGATGCCGATCGGGACGTCGGACACGCGTATCTCGAGCGGTTTGCCAGCCGATTTGGCTATCGCCCGAAATTTGTCCAGGACCTCCGTGAGGTCATGGCCGATCCAGCCGTGGACATCGTTTCCATCGCCACGCCCAATCACTGGCATGCCCTGGCCTCCATCTGGGCGATTCAGGCGGGCAAACATGTCTATGTGGAGAAACCCGTCAGCCACAATATCAGCGAGGGACGCCGCATCGTTCAGGCGGCGCGGAAATATCAGAAACTGTGCCAGGGAGGAACCCAGCGGCGATCCGAGGGACGTTATCGGGCGGCGGCTGAGGCCATCAAAGCCGGGAAAATCGGCAAGGTGACCCTCATCAGATGTGTCATGTATCGGCCGCGGAATCCGATTGGACCTCCGGGCGATTACCCCATTCCGCCGGGCGTGGATTACAACCTCTGGGCTGGACCGGCACCGATGGCCAAAGTCACCCGCAGATCCTTCCATTATGACTGGCACTGGTTCTGGAACTACGGCAATGGCGAAATCGGAAATAACTGCATCCACTGCGTGGACACGGCGAGGATCCTCGTGCCGTTTCACACTCTCGGGCGGTGGGTCGTCAGTTACGGCGGGCGACTCGGCTTCCACGACGCCGGAGAAACCCCCAATACCCAGGTGGCCGTCCACGATTTGGGGAACGGATTGACCCTCGTCCAGGAAGTCCGCAACCACAAAACAGACAAGCCGTTCCTCAATGGGGCGGTGCTCATCGCGGGAGAAGAAGGTTACATCGCATGTGACCTGGGCGCCAACGTGGTGCTCTACGATCGAGCGGGAAATCCCAGGGAGAAACTTCCAAGTTCCGGCGGAGATCATTTCGCCAATTTTGTGGAGGCAGTGAAAGCAGGCCGTCAGGACATGCTCAACGCGGATGTCGAGGAGACGCATATCTCCACGGCTTTCACCCATCTGGCCAACATTTCTTATCTGCTCGGGCATCAGGCCGGTCATGAGGAACTGGTGGCCGCCCTGGAACCGCTTCATGTCAACGAAGACTGCGTGGCCACTCTGAATGCCATTGAGGCCCATTTGAAAGAAAACGGCATCGAATTGCAAAAAGAAC
>NZ_JACIYL010000203.1 GCF_014359955.1 Thermogutta sp.
CGCGGAAAAGCACCCCGGGCGCGTCCCAGCACCTGGATAGCGCGGATGGTGTCTCCCGCCTGACGGAGACACTGACTGAGCGTGTACCAGGCGACGCGATCATGGGGAGGCGGGAATACCTGAGCCGCCCGCTCGAAAGCCGCGGCTGCATCCCGGTAACGGCCCTGAGAAGCCAGAATCTGCCCTTTGAACATGCTGACCGGTCCCTCCCAGGGGCCAAGATCCTCCATTTCCAGGCATCGGAGTGCCTCATCAACCAGGCCCAGTTCGAGATAACCGGCAGCCTCCCGCAAACGCCTCGTTACAAGTATGGTTCGCCGCTGTTCAGGAGTCATTCCGCGTGGCCTCCACCCGTTTTTCCTTATCCGTTGCGAAGGACCATTCGGAAATGCCAAAAACCTCCCAGATTGACTGGCGAGCAAAATCTGTGCCAGTAGTGCAGGGGGGGGCGACATCTGTCCTAAGTTATTTGTCCTGTAGATATTACGACCAGGAAATGTGAGCAGATCGGCAAAGAGTTTATGGCATCGACCGCCGCGTTATGTCAGAATGGCAGTCTGTATCACAACTTCTGTAGCATGAAGCCCCCCTTGCTGGTGGTATTGCCGTTCGGGTGTGGCGTTTCTGAGAATCTACATCTACTTGCGGGGAATCTCCCGCACCATCGTGGGAGTTCGCTTCGCGTTCGGGTTGTGAAAACCGTGTTCCGGTGCGGGATGGCTTTCTCGCACAACCCTTGACACGGGCGCCCTGTTTTTCTCATAATCCCGCCGCTTGCTGGGGAAAGATCGATCCTGTGCGGGTGCCCAATTTGAGTGGATACCACGCGACTGGCCGACTATTTCCGAAAATTCTTCACTCACGCCCCCACGCTGCCGGGCGAAAGGAGGACATGCGCGCGCCGAGATGACGCCTCGCGGGAAAACGTTTTTCTTGCGCGTTTGGTGACATTTGTCGCCATCTTGAATGCCATGTTAGCCGTCGCGATCGGGGGCGGGGCCTTTGCCGAAGAGCCCGGCACGGTCATTCCCTTGAGCAGTTCGCTATCGTACAACAAACCGGCAAACATCATAAATTCTCCACCGCCCGCTCAAGAAAGCTGGGTGTGGATTTCCGGCGGGACAGGCGAGGTTTTGACTTCTGCTACGGACGAGCCCGCTCCGCAGCCGCTCCTTGCCGTGCCGCCCCTCGTAGAACCGCTCGACGACGGATCTCCCCCGATCGGAAGCGGGCGCACTTTCCAGGAAACCGCTCCGGACTCGCATACCTTCGAAATGGATAGCCTTGCGGCGTCCGCCCCGACCGGTCTTTCTATCGCAGAATCACCATCTTTAGCCGCCTGCTGCGTCCCGGGAGGTCCCGTCCGCAGGATTCTCGGCGGGGCTGTCTCGCGATTACAGTCGGCCGGGAAGTGGGAACCCTGGATCGAGCGGCCGGGAAGCGCGGGCATCTTTCTGGGTTACGCCTGGGGAACTGAACTCGTTGACAACTGGCTGGAAGAGCGTGACGGCTGGTGGGGAGGCGTGCGATTGGGCTGGGATTGGCATCCCCATTATGGCGTGGAGACCCGGCTGTCGGTGGGCAGCATTGACCTGTGGGACCATCCTTCCGCCGTGGCAGCGGCACAAACTCAGGGACTGAGCACCAGCCGGGACCGCTGGGCGCGGTCGGTGGTCTGGGACGTGGGCCTGCTCTATTTCGCCTCCAAAGACGATCCCTGGCAACCCTACATTTACTGGGGGGTGGGGATCACGCACATCGATTTCACCGACATCGTGGGAACGAGTTACGAGGGAACGTACTTCACCATGCCGCTGGCGCTGGGGCTGAAATTCCGCCCCGTCTCTGGACCGGTTTTCCGGTTTGAGTTCGCCGATCAGATCATTTTCCCCTCTCGCTTCAATGTGACGCACCAGTTTTCCGCGACCATCGGCATGGAAATGCGGTTTGGGAAGAAACGGCGGCTCTACTGGCCGTGGGAACCCGCCTGGCCGTGAGTCGTTTCATGCGTCCTCAAAGGGGTCGGGCTGCCTCTTTGACCTGACCACAGAAAAACTCGGGAGATAGTCCTCTCCGGGGCTCATGCCGGGTTGCCCACCAGGTCTTCAGGGGCTTTCCGCAGCCTGTTTGATGTCCGACGATTCCTGCCACGGATTGCGCCAGTCGCCCCAGTGTTCCAGATACATGCGGGCAGCGCGATCGGTTTTGGCCTTCTCGGCCAGCCAGGCTTTCGTTTCCTCCACGATCTGGTGTTCTTCCTCCAGTGTCAACTGTCCCACCAGAACGCGCGACCGCAGAAAGATGAAGTACGTATCGAGCACATCGCAGCGGCAGTACTCGTTGATCTCAGCAAGCCGCCCCTCGCGGTAAAGGTCCTGGACCATGTGTCCGGCGATTTCCATCTTGCCTGGTTTGCCGAGAAGATGGGCGGCCAGGTTCAAGCCCCCGCTGAAGCGTGTGGAACCGAAGTTCGTGAGAAGCTCGCACAGGTCCAGGTGGTACTGTGTGTTGTAGCGGTTGCGAGGTTGATCCATTGCCCGGGCGTTGATCTGAAACCAGCCCGGAATGCTGATGCCGTACCGAAAGGCGGCCAGCTCCAGCAGGGGGATATCAAATGCCCTGCCATTGAAAGTGACCAGCGTTGGCCTCTTATAGGCTTCCCACCCCCGCCAGAACAGTTCCGTCATGACATGCGGTCGGAAGTGTGGTTCGTCGAGTACCACGAGGTCGACCAGGCGGTATGACTCAGTTACTTTGGCGATCGCGATGGCCACAGGCACCTGGTAGGTGTACGGGATGAAATCACTGTCATACTTTTCGATGAGTTCGTGGCGATACCGCTCGACGGCTTCTTCCGGTTCGATTTCCTCGTGAGGATAGCGGAGTTTGGCCACCAGATCGGGGTCGGCCACGCTTTCCACATCAAACACAAAATAGCGGATGTCGTGGGCCATGGTGATTCTCCGCAGTGTTCTGGCTGTGACCAGCCGTCATAGTTGAAGCGGCGCTGGGCCAGGCTGCGTCAGCCGCGGCACCGCTTTGCAGACGAGTTCGAAAATACAAGCCGACGATTCTCGGCACACCCACGGGCATTGTCAACCAGTCAATCGAATTTAGGATCAAGAGACATCAGTCGCTTTTCCGTTTCCGCCATCAGGGCGTCTTCTTCTGCTTCGTTGGCGGCCTGGTAGGTCACCGAAAACCGCAGGTGGGGACCCGCGTCATCCCAGGGAACCGTCACGATGGAGTGTTCCGCAATGAGGTAATGGGCGAGGTCTTCGGCAGTCTCAAAACGCCGGCCGGCAATCTCCCGCGGGCATTTGACATACAGAAAGTATGTTCCGCCGGGCATTTCGCACTGAAAACCGCACCGTCGCAGGGTGGCCACCAGTTTTTCCAACCGCCGCCGGTACTTTTCCCGCGTTCGACGTGGGATATCAGGGTTATCCAGAGCCGCGATACCGGCCTTTTGAATGGCAATGAATTGGCCCGAATCGCAGTTGTCTTTGATGTCGGCAAAGGCCTGGACAATTCGAGGATGTCCGCAGACCCACCCCAATCGCCAGCCGATCATGTTCCATCCCTTCGAAAGGGAGTGGACTTCCACGCCCACCTCTTTGGCACCTGGTACCTGAAGGAAGCTGAGAGGGCGATCCCGATAACTCAGCATGATATGGGCGGCATCCTGGATGACAACGAGCTCGTGTTTACGGGCAAAGTCGATCACCCGCCGGTAGAAATCCACCGTCGCCACCTGACCGGTGGGGCTGTTGGGATAATTGAGCACAAGCAACTTGGCCCGCTTCAAAACATCCGCGGGAATTGAATCGAGATCAGGATAAAAATTATTTTCCGGCAAAAGTGGCAGTTTGTACACCTGCCCGCCGTAGTACCGGGTGTGGGTTCCGGCCACAGGATAGCCCGGCACCGTCATGAGAGTGATGTCTCCCGGATCGATGAAAGCGGCAGGAAGCATCGCCAGCGCGGTCTTCGACCCGATGCAGTGGTTGATCTCCGTGGCCGGGTCAAGCTCGACACCGAATTCCCGGAGCATGAACCGGGCCACCGCTTCCTTGAAGGCGGGAATCCCGTTGTCGGCGTAACCTCGGTTTTCCGGTTTGTTGATTTCTTCCGCCATCACACGGCGGACCGACTCGTCGGCCATCTCATCGTTTTCGCCGATCCCGAAGTCGATGAGTTTTCTTTCCGCATGCTCGGCCAGCACGCGCCGCTTGGCACGCTTGATCTTTTCAAACTTGTAGATCTCCGTTCCTTTGCCGTACTGACTGCCGCCGATGCGCTGGGCAAACAGTTTTTGAAAATAGGGATCACTCATCGCTCGGACACCAAGTGTTGCTTGCAGTTCGTTGAGGGTGCTCTGATAGCTTCAATGGGTTCTTCCCGGGACGAAATGTATCGTCTTTTGTTCGGGGAGATTGGCTCACCGAAACACGATCCGCACAGGGGTTCTCCAGCTTTCAACCACCGTACCTTTCGATGGACCGTGCCCGATGGAGCGTCAGGATTCCACACAGGCAAGTGGTTGAAAACCGCCATCCAGATGAGGCGCTTCATCCCCGTATTGTGTAACGCCGGGGCGCCATAGGCAAGGACGACGCCCGCTGTAAGGAAAAATTTCCGCTCGGCAACGGCTTGTGTGATCCAGCGGGCACGACGAGCGTGCCCCTCCGAACGATTTCTCGGAAGGACCTTTTCCGGAGGGACGTGCTTGTCACGTCCGCTTCGCCAACCTTGGATAATCCATCCCGAGTTGTCAGATCACCTTTTTTGCAGTGTAATGACGCGTATTGGCGCGGCGTTGCAGCTCACCAAGGAGACATCCCATGCAGCACAGAAACGGTTGGCCATTCTCGATCCGGCGAACAATAGGCTGGACGGTTGTCGGCGGTCTTGTGTTCCTCCTCCCGGCCGGTTGTGCCCGGAAGGAGCCTTCCTCTCCGACCGTGGCCTCTCAACCGCCGGGACAGGCCCCGCAAGCGGCGGCGAAGCTGGAGAGCCTCGACAGGGCGTCCGGTCCGCCACGGACGGGCCAGGAAAGTCTTGCGGAAGCCCTCGAGAAAAAAGGGGCCAAATGCCGGCTGGATGACGACGGATATCTGATCGCGGTGGATGCGGGAACCGCCCGGCTCACCGATGCCGACCTGGCGCCGCTCAAGGAAGCGCGACGGCTCCGCTCGCTCCGTCTCACCGGCTGTCCGATCACGGACGACGGCCTCTCCGTGGTAGCCGGGATGGAATCCCTGAAGACGTTGGGGCTGGACAACACGGGGATTGGCGACGCGGGGATCAAACATGTGGCCGGACTTCCCGCGCTGGAAGAACTCTTCCTGACAGCCACCCATGTCACTGACGCGGGGCTCGCGGCGATCGCCCAGTGCCATGCCCTCAAACGCCTGCGGCTGCGAGGCACCAAAATCACCGACCGTGGCCTTGCCGCGCTCACCTCGCTAACGGCACTCGCTGATCTGGACCTCAGTGAGACGGCTGTCACCGACGCCGGACTTCCCGAACTGGCCAAAATACCGACCCTGACCAAACTGAATTTGTGGAGCACGCAGGTGACAGATGCGGGATTGCCTATCCTCGCCAAAATGAGGCAACTCACGTGGCTCAACCTGGATAACACGAAAGTCACCGACGCAGGCCTGCCCCATTTGGCCGCCCTCACGCAGTTGGAATTTCTCCACCTCGGACGCACAGCGATCACCGATGGTGGACTCGAACCGTTGTTCAACCTCAAGAAACTGAAGACCATCCACGTCACGCGGACAAAAGTGACCGAGGCCGGCGCGGAAAAGCTGCGTCAGGCGCTGCCGGGCTGCCAGGTGATCTCCAAGGTGGAGGAGAACTCGCCGAACAGCCCGTGACGCCGCAAAAAATCGACGAAAAATCGACACTGAGACGGGAAGACGATCGGCAATGCTGGACGGGGAACGGCCCAATCTGTGTCCCATCGCCCCACGGAGTATATCGCTAAGAAAGGGAGAGCCATGCTGCCAGAAAAGAAGTGGATCCTCGATATGACGGATGGATTTCGGCCGACGGCAGTCGTCGGGGCTGCTGCCGAATTGGGGTTGTTCGACCTGATTCCGGACGAGGGAATTACGGTCCCAGAACTGGCCCGCAAATCGAACGCGTCGGTCCGGGGCCTCCAGGTGCTGGCGGATGCCCTCGCCGCGCTGGAGGTGCTGGAGAAAAAGGAGGACCGGTATTTTGTGCCGCCGAAACTGCGGCCGGTACTCAGTGAAAACAGCCCGGACACAGCCATCCC
>NZ_JACIYL010000204.1 GCF_014359955.1 Thermogutta sp.
TTGCAAGCTCGTGGACGCTATGAGACGGAAGAGGCGTGCCCTCGGTTGCGACGATCACTTTTTGCCCCTTGGGATCCCAGTCAGGCACCAGAAAGAGTGTGAAAGGCAAAACACTCTCAAGATTCAATTGAGCGAGATGGTTTTGGGCAGGAGAAACACGGGCAGAAGACTTCGACAAAGAGCACGGCCTTTCCAGACACAGGGCCCCATACAGGGCGGCTCCCCGGGCGACCGCTTCCTCCGGATTCACCGTGAAGTGGATATCACGTCCAAAGACCTCGCCCAATACTCGCTGAATCATCGGCATGCGGACGCCCCCACCCGTCACCACCGGCACGATGGATCGACCCGGTTCGGATGAGACTCGCTGAAGATGCCGGGTGAGCTTCCGTTGCAGAGAGGCTATCAGATCGGCGCACTGGGTCTCGAACTCCTGGCGGCTGATGACCATTTCAAACCGGCTGGATTCGAGTTCCACATCCAGGCGCGTGCGCTCCCGCCCGCTGAGGCTGTGCTTGGCTTCCACAACCGCCGCATAAATTCTGTTCCACAAAATAGGATTACCGCGAGGGTCGGAAAATCCCTCGGCGAGCATTCCTTCCGCAACCAGTTCTCCCAACCGAAGGTCAAAATCGTATCCGGAAAGCTGCGGATCCACCTCATAGGAAAGAGTGCGGCACACGCCTTCGTGGAGAACGAGGGTGGCCATCTGGCAGGCACCGCCTCCGAGATCGAAAACAAAAAACACGCGATGGCGGGAGCTGGCTCGGTCGATCGTCTCCCCTTTTGCCTCGAGCAGCGCAAGAACCGCGGCGACGTGGTCCTGGACAACTCCCAGCCCACTCAACCCGGCAATCTCTCCGGCGTCGATCACCGCCTGGCAGCGCCACCGGTCAAAGTGCCCCGGAACCGAGAAGACGCAACGTGACTCGCCCGCTATCTGCCGATGAAGCGCCTCCCGAAGCCGCCGCAGGACACAGGCCTGAATCACCTCGGGCGGGAGTTTCTGGCCGCGGATCGGTCGGCTGTAGAGCGATGTCCCCAGCTCCCGTTTCATCCAGTAAGCCACTTCCTCGCGATAGAGAAACATGACGTTTCTGGCCTCCCTGCCCACAACGATGTCCGTCTCCGTAAAGCGTACGGCGTTAGGCAGGAAGGTGTCGCCGCTCTCATCGCGAATCATCTCCGAGTGACCGGTGGCGTCCAGAGAAGCAGCGCAGATCTTCCAGGTTCCCAGATCGATGCCCACCGGTTGGCTTGCGGCGCTCATTGTGCCCGTTTCCACGTTCTCTTGTGCGGCGCTGTGACAGGGCCGGTGTGTCGGTCAGCATACCTTGCGTGCCAAAGCCCGCTCTGCACACACCGCCACTTCTCCAATCATCACTATAACTTTCGGTGCTGTTCTGGTATCATGCATTCAGGTCTTGTGCCAATATCCGGCTTTTTCTTGATCCTACCTTACCCATCGGGGACTGAACACTTGCCCACTTTGGAGGCGGCACGCCAGTCGTGGGAGCGACTGGGGGTGTTTCGGCCCGAGGAGCCTTGAAGAATACGGCTGACAGATATGAGTTCATTGCTTGAAGTGGAATTCAAGTTCAGGGACATCGATCTTCCGACTGTGGAAAAGCGACTTACCCAACTCGACGCCGTCCCGGAGGGAATCCGCGAAGAAGTGGATCTGTACTTCGCCCATCCGACACGTGATTTTTCGCAGACAGACGAAGCGCTCCGCATCCGTCGCATCGGCGATCGCAACTGGATCACTTACAAAGGCCCCAAAATCGACACCATCTCCAAAACCCGAGACGAAATCGAACTCCCCCTGACGGATGGTCGTGAGGCATGGGAGAGCTGGAAAACGCTGCTGGAACGCCTGGGATTTCGACCGGTCCGCCAGGTCGCCAAGCGGCGGAAAAGATTTCGTCTGACTTGGGAAGGCTGGAGCGTTGAGATTTCCCTCGACGAGGTGGCCGATTTGGGCGCGTTTGTGGAACTAGAGATTGTGTGCGAACACGAGAAAATGGCGGCTGCGCGGGACGCTCTGAGTCGCCTGGCAGCCGAATTGGGTCTGCATACGGGCGAAAGAAGAAGCTACCTGGAATTGTTACTCCAAACGCAACAGCAGAAAGTATGAGGCGGCATTTTCCAGAATATCCGCAACAGGCCCCGCACCGCCGCGAACATTCCACGAGTTTTGGCCCCAATTTCCCGCCGCCGAACAATTTGGCGTAAAATCAAAGGGCGTACGAACAGATTGTGGACCTTTCGCGGCTGTAGCGGTGGGCTATCGCGCTCATGCAGGACATTCCCCCCTTGGATGCGAGCAGAACAGGTTGTCAGCAAAGGGATTCCCGTCCCGGCATGGAGTGCGGTCCTGATCCTGCATCGCACCGGGCGAATCTCTGGTTGCTCATTTTCCATCAGATCATCTTTCGCGTGGGGTGGACCTTCAAAACGGAAAGCGTCGTCCTTCCCGGTTTTCTGGATTTTCTCGCAGGTCCTGGGGCCGGCATCTATCGGGGATTTCTGCCGATTCTCAACCGCGCGGGACAGGGCGTCTTTCCGCTCTTCCTCGCCAGATTGATGGATCATGTCCCCACCAAGCGGTTCACGCTCGTTATCTTTTGCGGCTTGCTCGCTCTGCCGCTGGGACTGATGGCCGTCCTGGCGCTGGGGTACGGAGAAATCGGTCGCCGCAGCGCCGCCGTGACCTTTCTGGCGGTGTATTTCCTGTTTTCCGGTATCTACGGCCTGTATCAGGTCGCGTTCAATACCGTCCAGGGAAAACTCATCCGCCCGGACTACCGCGGCCGACTCATGAGCTACTCCACGTTCTGGGGAACGATTCCCGCCGTCCTTGTGGGATTCCTAGTGCTGCGGTCCTGGCTGTCGGGCGATTCTCCCCACTATGACATCGTCTTTTCAACCAGTGCCTGTCTGTTCATTTTGTCGGGAGTTCTCTGCCTGCTGTTGCGCGAACCAGGAAAAGATGGCACTCGGCACGAGGTGACCACCGTCAGCTTTTGGGAACCGTTCATCAGGTCATTTCGGACTCGGCCCGGATTGAGAGGGCTCTGGCTCGTCGGCATGGTGTACAGTTTTTCCCTGGCGCTCGTTCCCCATTATCAGGCGTTCGCCCGAGAGCGGCTGCACATTTCTGCCGATCAGCAATACCTCTGGGTCATCGCCCAGAGCGCGAGCGTCGGCGTGTTCAGCGTCCTAGTGGGGTGGCTGGCCGATCGATTCGGCAATCGCCTCACGTTCGCTCTCCTGGTGTTTTGTTCCGCCATGACACCCGCCTGGTGCCTGGCGATGCTTCACCTTCCGCGAAGCTGGGTGGAAAGCGGGATCTGGTTCACGTTTCTGACTCTCGCGTTCACCACGCTCACACCACGGCTGGCGGTCAATTATGCGCTGGAGCTGGTCCCAGCCCAGGAGCATGCGGTGGCCACGGCAGGACTTCAGGTGGCCATCACGCTTCCCCTTCTGGCATCTCCCCTGTGGGGCTGGATCATCGAACTGTGGGGATTCGAAGGACTCCTGCACGCCGCCATCGTGGTGATTTCCCTGGCCGGCGTCATGAGTATTTTCCTTCCTGAACCTCGCTCAAACCTCTACGCGAAGCCGCCATCCAAGATAATCCCGGGCGAGGAATAACGCGGCCGTTACATGCGATTGACCACCTCGATTCCCAGGAGCTCCAGCCCCTGGCGGATGACGCGGGCTGTCAGGTCACAGAGAAGCAATCGGCTTTGCCGTTCTTCGCTGTCTGCCGCCTGGAGAACGGGACAGGATTCGTAGAACGTGGAAAAGCGGTTGGCCAGCGAGAACAGGTAGCCCGTCAACTGATTGGGGCGGTAATCCTCGAGCACCAGTTGGATGGCTTCGGGAAAACGGAGGATCTCGCGGCCCAGGGCCCGCTCGGCCGGGTGTTTCAGGTGGATCGGACCATCGAGTTTGCGAAGCGTGCTCACATCGACCCCGCCTTTCGCGAAGATGTTTTGAATCCGAGCATAGGCGTACTGCATGTAAGTGCCCGTGTTTCCCGTCATGGCCAGCATCTTGTCGTAGCTGAAAACGTAGTCGCTCGTGCGATTCTGAGAGAGGTCCGCGTATTTCAGAGCGCCGATTCCCACCACTTCGGCGATGCGACGCCGCTCTTCTTCGGACAATTCCGGCCCGGTTGGCTTGGCATCGTCGTTGGCGCATACGATCTGGTAGGCTCGGCGGACCGCCTCGTCGAGCAGGGACTCCAACCCAACCACGTCGCCTTCGCGTGTTTTGAAAGGTCGTCCATCCTCGCCCAGGACGGTGCCGAAACTCACGTGAACGAGCTTGACCCTGTCGTACCCCATCATGCGGGCGGCAGCAAAAAGCTGGCGAAAATGCAGACTCTGCCGAAAGTCCACGACATAGAGAATGGCGTCCGGGTTCCAGGTTTCCATGCGGTAGCGGAGGGTCGCCAGATCCGTCGTGGCATACAGGAAGGCCCCGTCCTGTTTGCGGATGATCATGGGCGTTTCAATATCGGGGAAGAAAATGCAGACAGCCCCTTCGCTTTCCCGTGCCAGGCCTTTCTGGAGAAGCTCTTCCACCAGCGGCCCGAGCCGATCGTGATAGAAACTTTCTCCCAGCGTGTAATCGAAGCGGATCCCCAGCCGCCGATAAATGCGGTTCATTTCGTCCAGGCTGTGGGGCAAAAACTCCCGCCACAGTCGGAGGTTTTCTTCGTCCCCCGCGTGCAGCTTTGCGGTTTCCTGAAGAACGTCCTGTTCGATGTTGGGATGGGCCTTCGCCCACTCGTAAAGCGTGGGATCGCCCTCGACGGCGGCGCGTTTGCGGCGCAATTCTTCCAGCTCTTCTCGCAATTCTTCCATTTCCTTCTGGAGTTCGCGGCGCTTTTTGTCTTCTTTTTTGGCCGCTGCAGCAGGGACCTGATTCGAGTCCCCCTCGGCAAGTTCCCGCTCTTTTGCCTGCAAACGAGTTTCCAGCTCCGCAATCTTTTGCACTGCTTCCTGATAATCGATGAGTTGGCGTACGAGGCGATACAGTCGGGCAAGTTCCGCCACGGGATTTTTCCTGTAAGCCTCTTCGTCCAGGAAATGGCGGTAACCGTAAATGATCATGCCGAACTGGGTGCCCCAGTCGCCGATGTGGTTATCGCTGATCACATGATGACCGACAAAACGCAGCGTCCTGTAAATCGCATCGCCGATCACTGTGGAGCGGATATGGCCGACGTGCATCGGCTTGGCCACGTTGGGCGCGGAATAGTCGATGATGATGGTTTCCGCCTTTTCCACCGGCGGCACCCCCAGACGTCGATCGTCAAGGAGGCTTTGCAAGCACTTTTCCAGATACTCTTCGCGGAGTCGAAAGTTGATAAATCCCGGTCCGGCGATCTCGGGCGGGTGGGCCATGTCGGCCACATCCAGCGCCGCCACGATCTCTTCCGCTATTTCCCGCGGCTTTCTGCGAAGGGCCTTGGCCAGCGGCATCGCCAGGTCAGCCTGGTAATCGCCCAATCGCTCATCCTGCGTAGTACGAACCAGTTTGAGATACGGTTCGGGATCCGGTGTGAGTCGGGCGAGAACGGGACGAAAACGGGCTCGCAGTTCCTCCAGAATGTTCATCGTGCAGCTTCCTTCGGCACCAAATGAGGGCCCTTATGAACACAATCTCCTGATGCCAGGCCCAGCCTGGCCTGACGCAAAGAACGGGAAGCCGAAGCGTCCTCACATGGACGCCATTCTCGCGGAACCGTCATCCCCTGGGGAGAAGGGGACCTGACGGGCATGCGACCAGAGATCTTCGAGGGCGTAGTAGCGGCGGGTTTCCGGATCGAAGAGATGGACGACCACGTCTCCGTAGTCCAGCAGGATCCACCGACTTTCCCCAAACCCCTCAATCCCAAGCCGCCGGGCCCCTTGCTGGGTGAGGGCTTCATCGATGTGTTCACTCATGGCGTGGAGCTGACGGCGACTGGTCCCTGAGACGATGACGAAGAAGTCAAAAAACGTGGTCAGCTCCCGCATGTCGAGGATAACGATGTCCTGCCCGCGATGTTCCTCGGCAGTCCGTGCCGCCAAAAGTGCCCGCTCCAAAGACGTTGTGGTTTCGATGGCCGGCATCGCGTTGTCGTATTCGTTCACTCTCTGATTCTCCAGAAACCCGGGCCGAATCACGCAGAACCAGAACCGTCTTTTTCTCCCTTTTCTATTTTACACGAGCTTCCCCCGGTCGAAAACGTTCGCTCCTTG
>NZ_JACIYL010000205.1 GCF_014359955.1 Thermogutta sp.
CCCAGAAGCGTCAGCAAATGCCCGGTGTGGCCGCCCTCATCAACGGTCGGCCGATCCGTTTGGAAGATCTCGGTGAGATCTGCATCGATCGCCACGGGGAGGAGGTCCTGGAGTTGACCATCAATCGCAAACTCATCGAACAGGCGTGCAAGAAAAAAGGAATCGCGATTACCGAGGCCGATGTCGAAGCGGAAATCGCGCGCCTCGCTTCACAGAATCTCCCTCCGCGGGCCGATGGCAAACCCGATGTGGAAAGATGGGTGGGAATGATCTGTGAGCAGCAGAACATCACGCCGGAGATCTATCGGCACGACCTCGTCTGGCCTGCCGTCGCGCTGAAAAAACTGGTCAACGCCGATGTCCAGGTGACCGAGGAGGACCTGAAAAAGGCCTTCGAGGCGAACTACGGTCCCCGGGTGCGGTGCCGGGCCATCGTGCTCAATAATCTTCGGCGGGCCCAGCAGGTGTGGGAGAAGGCACGCGCCAATCCCACGGAAGAAAACTTCGCCGACCTCG
This sequence comes from Thermogutta sp., assembly GCF_014359955.1. Lineage (GTDB taxonomy): Bacteria > Planctomycetota > Planctomycetia > Pirellulales > Thermoguttaceae > Thermogutta. The sequence goes on from NZ_JACIYL010000205.1 coordinate 517, forward strand.
CTGAACAGTACTCCATCGATCCCGCCACGCGGGCCCTCCGGGGCGAAGTGGCCCCCATCCAGAAATACGGTGGTCAGCCCAACCTGGAGGAAGAAGCCTTCTCGCTCAAACCCGGGGAAATCTCGGGAATTATCCAGGTGGGACCGGAAACCTATGTTATTCTCTACTGCCTGGGCTTCACCAAGCCAGTGGACGTGGATTTTGCTTCCGTCAAAGATATCCTCACAGAGGATATTCGAGAAAAGAAACTGCGCCTTGCCATGGCGGACTATTTTGACAAGTTACGGGCGGCCGCCACGATTGACAATTTCCTGGCCGGCACAACCCAGTCGCCCAATCTGACCCGGCGTGCCGCGGCGGGGACAGAATCGGCTGTCCGCTAAGCCCTTCATCAGGTTGTGGTCTCTACCGGGAGACAATAGCGGGAACGTCGCAGCCGCAGTCCCGGGCTCCGTTCAGTCCTGCTCGAGAAGACGCGTGAGGTGGCGAAAAACCTCGCGCACCGAGACCACCCCCACGACCTGGCCGTCACTCAAGATGGGGATGTGCCGGTAGCCGCCGACCGCCATGCGATGGATGGCAAAAGCCATACGGTCTTCCAGCTCGAGCGTCTCGACCGGGGTGGTCATGAAATCCCGCACGGGTCGATTTTCCCACTCCGCCCGATCCAGGCTGAGCCGAAGCAGCGCATCCCGCTCTGTGAAGATGCCCACAAGCTGTGTCCCTTCCATGACCAGGGCGCAGCCGGTGCGTGCGGCCACCATCCGCCGCAGGACTTCTCCCACGGGCGTTTCCGGCGAGACGCAGACGGGATCGCGGATGTCGAGCCGGCCGATGCGATCGTAGGCAACGCTCCGCTCCAGCTCATTCTGGGGAACAAACGTCTCTTCCTGAGTGAGCGGTTGATGGCAGCGGACGCACTCGTCGGCACCCGCCAGGTTTTCATGGCCACAATCGGGACAGATAATCCGCGTCATGCTCTCGTGTACCTGTTTTTACGCGCAACCAACCGGTGGAATCACCGGGATGGAGCTCCGTCTTCCGGAACTTCCCAGGTGTCACCTTCGTGAAAGAGATCATCCAGGGACCGAGGCTCCCCGCGCGCCGCGATCGCCTTGGCAACCTGTTCGTTGAGCAGTCCATCGTAGGTCGGATGTTCCACTGCCCGAAAAACACCGATCGGCTCGGGGAAATCAGGATACCGCATACGGCTGAGGACATAGGCGACAGTGGGATCGGCGGCTTTTTCATCGTGGACGGCGATGTCCGCCTCGGTAACACCGTCTCCCAGTTCCACGATCTCGGGAACACATCCCCGGAAGCGAATACCTTTGTTCCGGTTCTTGCCGAAAAGCATCGGCTTGCCATGCTCGAGTTCGAGAACATGATCCTCCTTCACCTGGCGGTCGGTGGCGTATTCCCAGGCCCCGTCATAGAAGACGACGCAGTTCTGATAGATTTCCACGAAAGAGGTGCCCTTATGGGCGGCCGCCCTTTCCAGCACCATCCCCAGGTGCTTTTGATAGACGTCGATGCTCCGCGCGACAAATGTCGCCTCCGCCCCGATGGCGAGGGAAAGGGCATTGACCGGATGCTCCAGTGTGCCGAAGGGGTTACTCTTGGTGGGATGGCCGAGAGGGGTCGTCGGCGACGACTGGCCCTTGGTCAGACCGTAGATCCGGTTGTTGAACAGGAGGATGGTCAGATCAACATTCCGGCGGAGAACATGGATCAGATGATTCCCGCCGATGCTCAGCCCGTCGCCGTCTCCGGTGATGACCCATACGTGAAGGTCCGGCCGGACGCTCTTGAGCCCGGTGGCAATCGCCGGGGCCCGACCGTGGATCCCGTGGATTCCGTACGTGTTGACGTAGTACGGAAACCGGCTGGAACATCCAATGCCCGAGATGAATACCGTCTTTTCCCGGGGCAAACCCAGATTGGCAAGAGTTTTTTTCACCTGGGCCAGGATGGCGTAGTCGCCGCAACCGGGGCACCATCGCACTTCCTGTCCGCTGGCGTAATCGTTCGGGGTCAGTTTGGCTGCTTCGATCAGGGCATCGACCGACATGGATGAATCCTCACGCCAAAGAGTCTTCTGTTGGATTGTGTGTTTTTCTGTGACCGGGCAAAAAATTCTTGTTCGACTTGGTCACATCCTCACTTGACATACTCGACAATGACGTTTTCCGAGGTTTGCGAGGCCTTCTCCCCTGTTTCCAGGATGGCCAGAGCGGCCTCCACCAGTTCGTTGACGGCGAAGGGACGGCCCTTCACCTTATTCACCCGATGCACCGGCCGGAGATACTTCGCCTGGAGCAGCAATGCCAATTGTCCGAGGTTCAACTCCGGCACCATGACGTGCTCATACCGGGAAAGGATCTCCTCCAGATCGAGGGGCAGGGGATTGAGGTAACGGAGATGCGTGAAGGCGACGTCCTGGCCTGTCGCCCAGAGTTCCTGCACTGCCGAATACACCGAGCCATACGTGCTTCCCCAGCTCACGATGAGGAGCTTTCCCGACTTGGGGCCTTCCACGACCTGCGGCGGATAATCCTTGGCGATAAGCGCCACCTTTTTGGCCCGCAGTTCCACCATCCGCTGGTGATTGTCACCGTCGTAACTCACCGCTCCGGTTCCATCCTGTTTTTCCAGGCCGCCGATCCGGTGCATGAGCTGTGGTGTTCCTGGAATGGCCCAGGGACGTGCCAGCCATTCATTGCGGGCATAGGGCAGGAAAGGCTCTCCCTCGACGGGTTGGGGATGTTCCACGGGTATCTTGGGCAGGGAGGACATCTTGGGAATCCGCCACGGCTCGGAGCCGTTGGCCACGTAGGCATCGCTGAGAATGAAGACGGGCGTCATATGTTTGACGGCGATCCGCCAGGCTTCGATGGCGATATCGAAGCAGTCGGCCGGACTCCGTGGAGCGAGAATGGCCACAGGGCACTCCCCGTGTCGGCCGAACATGGCCTGGAGGAGGTCGGCCTGCTCCGTCTTGGTGGGCATACCGGTACTGGGTCCCGCCCGCTGCACATCAATCACCAGAAGCGGCAATTCCAGCATGACAGCCAGACCGATGCCTTCGAGCTTGAGCGAAATCCCCGGACCACTGCTTGCAGTGACCGCCATGGCCCCTCCGAACGAGGCTCCGATGGCCGCTGCAACGGCGGCAATCTCGTCTTCTGCCTGAAACACACGAACCCCAAATTCGCGGCGGAGGGCCAGTTCATGGAGGATGTCGCTGGCGGGTGTGATCGGGTAACCGGCATAAAAGAGATCACAGCCGCTGAGCCGGGAGGCCGCCATCAGTCCCCATGCCAGCGCCTGATTTCCCACGATGTTGCGATACGTCCCCGGCGGGAGTTTGACGGGCGGAACCACATAACGATGGTGAATAACCTCGGTGGTCTCTCCATAGTGATAACCCGCCATCAACGCCCGGCGATTGGCCTCGGCGATGACCGGCCTCTTGCCGAACTTGGCCTCGATAAAGCGGAGGGTGGGCTCTAGCGGCCGGTCGAAGATCCAGTAAACCAGCCCCATGGCAAAGAAGTTCCGGCACCGATCCGCCTCCTTGGTTGTCAGGCCAAGATCCTTGACGGCTTCGCGAGTCAGCCGCGTGATTTCCACGGTGACAAGCTGATAATTGGCCACCGTCCCGTCTTCCAGAGGGTTGGACTTGTAGCCTGCCAGTTCCAGGTCACGCTGGGAAAACGAGTCGATATCCACGATGAGCAACCCGCCCGGCACGAGATCGGGAAGACTCGTCGCCAGTGCCGCAGGATTCATCGCCACCAGTGCATCAACCTTATCACCGGGTGTGTACACCCGCTTGGCGCCGAAGTGCACCTGGAAGCCACTCACCCCGGCTTTGGTCCCTCGCGGCGCGCGGATTTCCGCCGGGAAATCGGGAAAGGTGACGACGTCGTTGCCTGCGACGGCTGAGGTATGGGTGAACTGCGTCCCCGCCAGTTGCATCCCGTCTCCGGAGTCCCCGGCAAACCGCACCGTGGCCTCTTCCAGCTCAATCACCCGTTTTTCCATAACACCCTGGCCCTTCTCAGCGCCGCCCGCCGCAGAATTGTTGGATGTCGAAGAAATCGGAGGTTCCATAAGATGTTACCTTTCAAGGCCCTTCACGCTCGATTAAGACATCAGGAGTTGGAGGTAATGTGTACACCGCCCGTGGAAAATGTTCCACAAGCCATTGAATGATGTTGATCGCATCGACCATCCCCACGACCTGTCCATCGTCATCCACCAGGGGCAGATGGCGATAGCCACGGTAGGACATACGCGAAATAGCTTCCGCCAGACTGTCTTTCTTTTCCACGGTCACCGGGCCGGGAGACGCCACATCCCCTATGGGGGTCTCCAAATCCGTGGCTTCGGCCAAACAGCGGAGGGCGTCCCGTTCTGTGAAGATCCCCACGGTTTGACCGCGATCACAGACGGTCACAGCGCCCAGCTTCTGATCGCGCATCAGCTCCAGCACAGTTCTCAGGGGAACGCCTCGCGTCACAGAAACAACAGGAGATGTGGCCAGCCGTGCCACAGGCTCGCGAGAGATGTTGAAGGTGTTCAAAAGAGACGCCATGGCCTCAGTTCCGGAATGGCGTGACGAACCACCCTTGGCGCTGCTCCCTCGTTGAAGAGTGGTCCGATAAAGCAAAGGTTATTACCGCAACTCACATATGTAGTCCATCAGCCCACGTTTCTCACCCGCCCCTCGCGCTGTCGGTCGTCCGCATGGGGATGCCAGCCCCGCGAGGTTCACGATTTCCTACCTTCTTCCGATCGTCTGTCGGCCCGCGATCGCTCCCCGCTCCTCCCTTTAACAACCATCGACACACGTTCTCTTTTGACGATATCAATTTTGCCACTCTTAATTCTTTCATTTCCAACCCCCAATGTCAACGCAGCGATTTGCTGACACATTCCCGGTTTTCCTCTGGCGACGGGGATGCGTAGGTCCACCCGGGCTCGCGTGGAAACGGATGCAACCGGAGGAACCTGCCTCTCGCGTCTGCCCGGTTTACAACGTTAGACCATACATGGCCTTTCCACGGGCACGACAAGCGTGCCTCCGATTCCTTTTCACCGGAGGGACCCGCTTGTCGGGTCCACCGTCCAACCTTCGATCGTCCATCCCACCTAACCGGGCACGACAAGCGTGCCCCTCCGAGGTTTACCGGACGCCGTGGGAGGCCTCCCTCCCACACGCCCGGGTTCCACGCCGATTGCGTCGCTTGCATCCGCATCACGCGAGGGACTGGAGGGCCCGGTTCCACCCGGGCCACGCGGCACCATCATACGCACCGCGATTCGGTAGGGGCAATTCATGAATGGCCCCTGCGGCACATCCAACCTTCGGCTTCTCACAGACGAATACAAACACCAAATACAAACAGGGGGATGGGGCATCCCCAACCGGGGACCGACCCGGGGAATTGTTGACTGAGACAGTGTTTTTTAATCGTGAGGAACGTTATTCCCAGAGCCAATCCAACTGCGCCACGGCGGCGGGGACTGAAATGAAAAACGGCAGCCACGCCGCCAATGCGGGTGAGATCAGGTAAATATTCCCCAGATATTCACAGGTAAGAACGACGGCTGTGAAAAGGGCCACGACAAGGATGCCCAAGCCCAGCGCGAGAAAAACGTTTCTCTGTTCCCGTCGGACCACCAGGGGCAGTCCCAAAAACAGCAGATTGAGATCGCGGAGGGGCTGCAC
>NZ_JACIYL010000206.1 GCF_014359955.1 Thermogutta sp.
GATCGGCCGTTCAAACCGCAGAAGGCGCAGTGACGCTTTTGCCCCCACCAGCAACCCCGGGACATTTCAAAAAACAGCACCGGCTCGAAGAAGCTCTGCAAGTCGCTCGCTTCGTAACGGGCGAAGAAATCGTCAAAGTCCGGATAGGGGAGATGATCCAGATCCTCGACAAGCGTGCTGTCCGGCAAATCGTCGGCTTGCGGGCCATTCAGCACGGGGAGTGTGCTCGAGGGTGGAGACGCACAAGAAGTGGCCCGACGCTGGGTAAACTTCTGCACATCCTGCCGGGATATAATCCCATGCGGAAGCGGACCGTGGAACTGCCCCGCTTGCAGTCGGGCGACAAATTCAGGGAAGGTATGATCGGCTTCCCCCAGAAACACATAGTCAATTTCCGGGAATTTCTCGGCCAGGGCAACTCCCATTTCCCCTTCGCAGGCGGCCCCACCGAAGACGATGGTCACCGTGGGGCAGATGGCCTTGATTCGCCTGGCCAGGGCCAGAGACGGCATCGTCTGCTGAAACGTCGTTGCAAAGCCGACCACCAGGGCCTGTTGCCACGGGTAAGCGGCCGCCGCCCTTTCCAGAAAGGTCTTTGCCTCTTTCGTCAACCGCGTAAATTCATCTTCGTCCCGGGCTGAGAAGTCGGGATCAGCCGCTCGCAGGACCTCCTCGATGTATTCCTGGTTGCTCGTTGGAAACCGTCCAAAGTAGTGGCAAGAAAACAGCCGTTCTCCTCCCAGCGTGAACGCGAAATGGTCGGCAATCCACTGATAGAGGTCGTAGCCAATCTGCTCGGCGAAATCGTAATTGAGGTACAGAATGCGACAGGGAATCCCCCTGCGCTGGACCGCTGCCTTCAGCAAACTCAGTCCCAAATTCGGCCAGCGCAGATTGGCAAACGGCATATTGACGAGAACGACTTCCCGCGTCTGCTCCATGAAACAGTTCCCTGATTTTTGGACGAAAAGCCATGCAACAAGCTGCCCATCGCGCTGGGCCGACCCCACCAACTCAAACGCAGCCGCGAGGCTCCCAGCTTCCGCCCTGCACCGGCGGGTCTCCCCTGCCAGACGTCGGCCTTCGCGTACCGCCTCTATTGTATCCCGGATTTCGCCCTGCTGAGGACACAAAAAGGTGCCCTGCCTCGCGAACTGGTTGCGGCTGACTTGTTTGAAGCGTCCATCGACGAGCGAGCAACCTGGCGCTATCCGGGGAACTGAACCGTCCGGCAGGGACCCGAGGAAATGACCGCGGCCGTGCGAACGAACGAGAATCCGCACGCACGTTCGCCTGTCAAGCGAGTTTATTATTTTTTGACATACGCGCTTGTAAAATCTCGCCGCGGTGGATATGCTGTTAGACAGGTTATCATGTACCGAATTACCACAAATTTCCTGCCTGCGCTCTGAGCAAGCATTCTGTCGGGGACTCGATTGACCGGAGTCTCGCCTCATTCCTTTTGCATGGGGGGATCACCAATGCACGCGAAATCGACTCGCCGGGAGTTTCTCTGGCAATCCGCGGTCGCTACGGGAGGACTCTTGCTGCCTGCCCAGTTGAGCTGGGCCGCGCCATCGGAAACCAAGATGGCCATCACAAAATGGACGGGACCAGCCCCGCAGTCACCCACCGAATTCGCAAAGATCGCCACGCAACTCACCGAGCAGGCTGTGGCGGCTCTCGGTGGAATGTCTCGGTTCGTCAAGCGCGGGGACGTGGTCTGGATCAAGCCGAACATCGGGTGGGACCGCACGCCGGAACTGGCCGCCAACACCAATCCCGATGTCGTCGCCACTCTCGTCCGCCTCTGCCTGGACGCGGGAGCCAAGGTGGTCAAAGTCGGCGACAATCCCTGCGATCTGCCCCAGAAGGCTTACGCCTCGAGCGGGATCGCCGACGCCGCCCGGAAGGCCGGTGCGCAGGTCATCTTCCTCGACCGCGATCGTTTCCGGGAAATGAACATCAAAGGCGAGCGGGTAAAAACCATCCCCGTTTATCCAGAGATCGTGGAAAGCGACGTGGTCATCAACGTCCCCATCGCCAAGCACCACGTCCTGGCCACGGCCACGCTGTGCATGAAAAACTACATGGGCGTCATCGAAAACCGCCGCGTTTTCCACCAGGATATTCCCACCTGCCTCGCCGACATTACGCGGTTCATGCGGCCAAGTTTGTGCTTGCTGGATTGCACGCGGGTCATGCTCGCTCATGGTCCGAAGGGCGGTAACATCCAGGACGTGGCGGTTCGGCTGACGCTGGCCGCCGGAACGGACATCGTCGCCCTGGATGCCTTCGGGGCGGAAATGCTGGGACGCAAGCCGACGGACATCGGCTCCATCGTGAAAGGGCATGAGGTGGGTCTGGGGACCATGGATTACCGCTCGCTGCAACCCAAGGAGATCACCCTTTCATGAAACGACGTCTGCCCTTTCGCCGGTGGATACGGCGGGTGGTGCAGATTGTTTTCCTGCTGGGCTTTATAGGGCTGATCCTCGCCACCCGCCCTGCTCCCGGAGAAACACCCTCCTGGTGGCTCAAAGCGTATTTTCTGGCCGACCCACTCATCCTGGTGATGACGGTCCTGGCGGCGCACGCGGTGCCGCTTTTGGCTCTCTTTTCACTCGTGACGGTCGTGCTCACCCTCATTCTGGGCCGCGTTTTCTGCGGTTGGATCTGCCCCCTGGGCACTGTTCATGCCGTGACGGGCTGGGCTCTGGACAAAGTCCAGAAGCCCGCCAAACGCCGTGACACTTTTTCGCCCTGGCAAAAAGCGAAGTATTACATCCTGGGCGGGGCACTCGTCATGGCCCTTATGGGAGGACACTGGATCACCACTTTTGATCCACTGGTCCTCCTCTATCGCACGGTGACGACCTCTCTCCTGCCGGCCGCCCAATGGGGCATTGAGACGGGAGCCAACGCGGTCTATCAGGCAGATCCCCGGTTGGGCGGTTTCAAGCTGACGAGTGTCACGGAACCGGCTTATCAGTATCTCCGCAATCACGTGTTTGTCATTCCCAAGCAGGCGTTTTTGGGGACGGGGCTGATTCTCGCCTTTTTCATCGCCATTGTGGCGGCCAATGCTTACCGGCGGCGATTCTGGTGCCGATATGTGTGTCCGCTGGGGGCCCTGCTGGGGCTGCTCGCTAAATGGCCCTTGCTCCGCCGGAAGGTCGCCGCGGAGAGTTGCAACGAATGTGGGCTGTGCACCACGGCGTGTCATGGGGCTTCGGCGAGTGGATTTGGCACGGGCTGGAAGCCCAGCGAGTGCTTTGTGTGCCTGAATTGCTCGACAACCTGTCCCCGCGATGCGTGTGCATTCACGTTCCAGCCGGCTGTCTGGCGCAAGGAACCCGCCGTCCAGCCGGTGGGGCTGACCCGTCGGGGCGTGCTTTGGGCGGCAGCGGGAGGATTGGCGGGTTTTGCGTTTCTGCGGGCAACGCCGCAGGGACGCGGCTCGGTCTATCATCCCCGCCTCATCCGCCCACCCGGGTCCCGGCCCGAACCGGACTTCCTCGCCCGCTGCACGGCCTGCGGCATGTGCATGAAAGTATGTCCCACCGGCGGCCTGCAACCTGCCATCACAGAAGCCGGGCTGGAAGGCCTGTTCACGCCTCATCTGGTGCCGATCATCGGATACTGCGATTACACCTGCACGGCCTGCGGGCATGTGTGCCCCACGGAGGCGATCCGGCCACTTACAGAGGAGGAAAAACACCAGATCAAGATCGGTCTGGCCGCGTTCGATGTGACACGCTGCATTCCCTATGTGTACGGCCGGAATTGCGTGGTGTGCGAAGAGCACTGCCCCATCCCGGAAAAGGCCATCTACTGCGTGGAAACCGAGGTGGAACTCCGCGAAGAGAAAAAACGGCGAATCAAGCTGCCCAAAGTCGACCCGGAAAAATGCATCGGCTGCGGTGTCTGCGAATATGTGTGTCCGCTTGATGATGCCCCCGGTATTCGGGTGATCACGACAAACGAAACCCGCCACGCCCGCCACCAGGCCCTTTTGCCGGAAGTCGAAGGCGAAGAAGAGCTGCCGTACTGAAGCGGCGTCCGCAATCCTGGACAGCCGGTGGTCGGTTGATTCAGACCGGGCACGTGCCGGCCCATCCTCCTCGTTACCGGCGAACCGATCAGCCCCCGGTAGGGGCCACTGATGGATTGCCCCCCAACCGAACTGCGATAGATGTGTCCTGCGCTCACGTGTTCCAAGGGCGGTTCCTGAATCACTTCCACCAGGGAAGGGCCATCCAAGATTAACAAAAGAGCCTGACAAGCAGTCGCCGTAAGACGGTGGGCACTCGTCCCGTCCGATGGAAAAATGGTTGATTCAACGTCAAACGGTGGCCGTGACAGGCAGTTCTTTGGGCTGAATCTCACGCATCCAAGGACGTGCCGATGTTCGGGCCCTTTTTCCAGCCGCCGAGGAAAGCGAGGCTGCATCACATGGTGTAGCTGGGTCCTGTAAAATGAAACGGGTAAAATGGCCTATTTCCCAGGACATGGTTCTCGAAGAGTTGTTGCCCATTCGGTTACACAGTTTCTTTCTTGCTCGGGGAGCGTTGTGAATTCCTTTCAACCTCATGAAACACCCTACGACCTGTACTTCACGATCGCAGGAATCCCGGTGCGGGTCCATCCGTTTTTCTGGGTTGTGGCGGCTTTCCTGGGAATCAGTGCAGGCGACCTTTTCAGTTTGGTCGGCTGGGTCCTCGCGGTCTTCATAGCGGTCCTCGTCCACGAACTGGGCCACGCCCTGACAATGCGGGCCTTTGGATATTATCCTCGCATCACACTCTACGGTCTGGGTGGATACACCGAGTACGGGATGCGGGACGCATTCGTCCGACCGCCGCGTGCTCCAGGGCGAATTCTCATCCTGGCGGCCGGGCCTGGCACCGGTTTCCTCCTCGCCGCGGTCCTGGCAGCCGTGCTTCTGGCTCTTGGCCACCCCGTGGCCGCCTTTGTCGGCTGGCCGATCGGGGTTTATGTGGTCACCAACCTCGGTCAGCCCTGGATGACCGATTTCGTGAATTCCCTCTTTTTCGTGACGGTGGGCTGGGGAATTCTCAATCTGCTTCCAGTCCTTCCCCTCGACGGCGGTCAAATCCTCCGCGAGATTCTCGGGCTCCGTGATCCAAGCTGGGGAACTTTTCGGGCGGCGCAGGTCTCTTTTCTGGTGGGGGCAGGCATCGCGTTTTGGGCTGCCCTCTCCAGCAACTTTTTCCTGGCGATCCTCTTCGGGTATTTGGCGTTTATGAACTATCAACTGCTCCGCGGCCCACGCTTGTGGTGAACCGAAGACCACGGATCAGATCAGTCCCAAAGTCGCACACTTAAGTCAGATGTCCGCATGAAAAGACCGGAGCGGATCCCGGCGGCCCAGCGAGGGTGGTCCGATTTTCCGGCCTGCTTCCTGGACACTCGCCACTCCTCGCGAAACCTGTAAATTTGGGAACGGGCGACGGTGTGTCGCTCCATCCAGGGATGTTTTCGCCGGGGTGGGAGCAACGTCACGGTGCTGCGGTGACGCTCTTGGTCGTTTCCCACTCGCTGTCCAGATGGCGGTAGAACTCGTCGTAGACCTCTTCCACCAATTCCCCGTCGATGGGCCGAATGTTGGCTCCTGCGGCGGCCACCAGGCACCACTCCGCCAGTCGGTTGACATGCCGCGGAATTCCTTCGGCAAGCCGGGCCACCGCTTCCATCGCCGCTTTTGTGAACACGTCGTCCGGGTTTCGGCCCGCATTCTGGAGCTGGCAACACAGGAATCCGATCACGTCCTCCTCGGACCACGGCTCAAGTGGGATCCGCAGGTCGATCCAGTCGGCGAAGGGCCCCCTGCCCAGAAGATGGTTTTCCCCTCGGCCGGCCAGCACCAGCGTGGGATGGCGTCCCCTGGCAGTCATCTGGGCCAATGCCCAAAACATGGGGAGCAGCGCCGGCTCCGCCGAAGACGCATCGTCCACGGCGAGAACACACGGTTGATCAGAAAGGCAGGCGGCCAGGATGTGCTGGGAGATGGCTCGCCACAATCGGGCGGGCGGACGGGATGGCTGGGTGATGCCCAGTTGAACGGCGAGCTCTTCCAGCCAGACTTCCCGGGAACGCCCCAATGCCGAAAGATAAATTCCCAGTGCCCGAGGACTCCTCCACTGATCAATCATCCACCGCAGAAACCAGCTTTTACCGACGCCCGCCGGACCGGAAATGAGAACCCCCG
>NZ_JACIYL010000207.1 GCF_014359955.1 Thermogutta sp.
CATTTCCTTTTCAAATCGCTGGCGGCAGCCCGGGCAGAAGCAGTTGTCGGGACCGGGATAGCGGATGTAGTCAAAATGGATGCCGTCCACCGGGTACTTGCGGACGACCTCCAGCATGGTGTCCACTTCCAGACGCTGATTGTCTGGATGCGAGGGACACAGCCAGTTGCTGGGTTCGCCGCGTCGAGTCATTTGGGTGCGTCCGGCCGCCCTCATTTGATCAATGAACGAACGCGGGGCGTTAGTCAAGTTGAAATTGACCTTCCACACGTGGACCTCCAAACCGTGCCGATGACAGGCCGCCACGCATTGCTCAATCTGGTCCCCGTATTTTTGGAAGGCTTCGCTTCGTGGAAGAATATCGCTGGCATAATGGGCCAGACCGGCCCATAGCATGTTGGGCAGCACCATATTGAAGCCCGCTTCGGAAAGCTCCTTGGCCGTGCGTTCCCAGTCGCCGGGATAGGCGCCCAGCCCGGAGTGGTTCCAGTATGCTCGGCCTTCGACGTGGGGACTTGGCTGGGCGGACAGGTACGCCTCAACGAGTTTTCTCCGAAGCTGCTGGAGTTCCCGCAAATTGATGGGCGGTGCCTTTCCCTCAGATTCTCCTTCACGAACTGCCTGAAAGATTTGTTCGGCTTCTGCGAATGATTGCCAGGCTGGGTGGGCGTGGTCGGGAAGATACGTCTTCAACCACTCGCCCAACTCATCGAGGGTAGTTAAATGCCCCACGCGCACCGCCCGTGCAAGAAGCCCCCGGATGATCTGGCTCCTCAGTTCGGGAGCCATTGCGATGAGCACGGCGGCCAGCATCGACCGCTGATTCTCTGTGTCCCCTTCCAGAAGAATGTGGCTGAAAAACGCGCCCCGGGGTGAAAGGATCATGGCCGGTTTTCCCGTGGCCTCGCCTGAAGCTGTATACCACCATCCGATAACATGGGCATCGGCAGTGGCCGGTTCCGCTTCGATGATGTTCCACGAACTTTGGCGCATCGTCTCGGGCAGATCAGGAAGAATTTGGCGGTCGAAACGCACTTCCGCGAACTGGCCGGGGAACTGCTGTCCCACCCATCGGGCTTTTCCGACTCCGAGCAGCCCGAGCAACTCGGCCGGGGCCTGGTAGTTCAGAAAGACCCGGGTCCCCTGGCGGATTGCCAGAGCGAGCGCCTTCGTGGCTTCGGGAGAAAGGCGCGGATGATAGGGCACAAGGATGACCTTCTGTTCCGCCCAGACCTGCGCGTTCGGGGAGGCATCGTCCCATTCGTCGTAAGCCAGGCCCAGGTCATCGAGCAGCCGGGCGAATCTCTGGAAGGTTTCCCGTGCGACGCGGTATTCCGGATCCCGGCCGTAGATCGCTGCGGCTGGGCCCAGAATTGCAATGGCGTGCCGGACAGCAACGAGGCGATAAATTCTCGCCCGACCATCCACGTTTCGGCCTCGCCAGAATGAAATACGGATACCGTCGATGTGCTCCCAGCCTCTGGGGTGTTCTTCAATCCGAAAGTCAGACTTGCGGAATCGCAGAACCTGGCGTCCTGGTTGCGTCACACTTCCAGACGCCGCGTACCAGCCTTCCCCGCTGCGAAAATAGAGCGACAGATACCCGACCGCTTCCACTGGCTCTACCGAAACTTCCAGGAGGAACTCGCCTGGACCCGACAGATCCAGCGATACCTGGCGGTCGTGCACGCTTCGTGGCCAGTCGGGCTGAGACGCGAATGGCAGGGCAACCTCCAAAGCCACCCTGCCGTTCTCGTGAACAAGCCGTACCGGTGCCGTGCAGTCGCTGGGACGCCATGCTTGCTGAGCCTCTGTTTCGTTCGCGTAACTCACTCTTTCCAAGACGATTTCTTGTGTTCCCGCGGTTTGCGCTATCGCCGCCACGGGCCAGCCGAGAAGCGCGACAAGGGTAAGAGCCGACATTGTTTTTCTTTGGTGGCTGACCGATTGCATGGTACACCTCTTCACAGCCGACCCTCAGATCGGCAGAAAATGGACACTTCAAACGGAGCGCGAGATATAGCCGTGCAGATACAGATCGTCTCCCACACGTTCCCAGGTAACATGCGAGAGGTGGAGGGCCTCTGCCATTTTGGTCAAACCTCTTCCGGCTACCGGAGTCCGCCCATTGTGACCACCCACAATTTTCGGAGCGACAAACACATGCACCTCGTCCACAAGCTGATGGTCGAACAATTCGCCGAGCACCTGGCTTCCGCCCTCAAACAGGATGTTGGTCATGCGGCGGCGTCCCAGTTCATCGAGCAGGGCCTGCAAGCGCTCCGAGCGGGTTTGGCCGCGACATTCTAGCACTTCGCATCCGGCGGCCTCCAGCTTCCGGCGGGCCGCGCTGTCGGCTTGTGCTGAGACCGCGACCAGGACAGGGATTTCCCGGGCTGTCTGCACGAGACGACTGTGGGGCGACAGCCGGGCACGCGAGTCCAGAACGATCCGCACGGCGATTCTGGGCCCCGGAGGCCGGGCCGTCAGCAGCGGATCATCGGTTTCCACCGTTCCAATCCCGACGGCAATCCCATCCACACGGCCACGGAGCAGGTGAACCTTTTGGCGGGATGCTTCGCCGCTGATCCAGTGACTGTCGCCCGTCGCAGTAGCGATTTTTCCATCGGCCGTCATCGCCCACTTGGCAATCACCCATGGCCGTTGCGTGGACAGCAACTTAAGGTAGGGGGCGTTGAGATGCCGGGCTTCCTGCTCCATCAGGCCGACAGCAACATCGATCCCCGCTTCTCGCAGGCGAGCAATTCCCTGACCACGGACAAGGGAAAAGGGGTCCGCCATCGCAGCTACCACGCGACGGATCCCCGCCTGGATAATGGCCTCGGTGCAGGGGGGCGTTTTTCCGAAATGGCAGCAGGGCTCCAGCGTGACATACATCGTGGCTCCGACTGCCCGTTCTCCCGCCATGCGCAGGGCTTCCACCTCCGCGTGCGGCTGGCCGTGGGCCCGGTGCCAGCCCTCGCCGATAATTTCTGCCCCTCGGGCGATAACACAGCCGACCATCGGATTGGGTTCTACGGCGCCTTTGCCCCTCGCCGCCAGGTCCAACGCTCGCCGCATATGCCAAGCATCGAGTTCCATCTGATCCATGGTGCTTCCCCCTTGGTGCAAACAAGATTGTCAGCGCGAGCCCAAACAAACGCCGTCATCTTGCGTCGTGCTCACTCCTGTTTTCCCGCGACCGGAGCTTGCTCCAGACACTGCGTTCCGCGACCATCGCGCACGAGGCACGCCCTCGCCTGCCATGGATTCGCAGCCCCTTCGATCCCTGGCAGCGCTTCCATTCCCGGAAGGAGACACGACGTCTGTCCCAACCAGGTCTGCGCTCTGCGCACAGGTCAGCAAAGAACAGCGGATCAGCTCGCGGCTTCCCCTCCGCGGAACGTCTTACGCGTCACACTGGGACGGCTACTACTTCAGTCGAAGAACCCACGCCGATTATTGTACCGAAACAGTGCTCTTCTTGGATAGGACAAGTTCCGAGGCGATCGAATTCCGGTAGGGGCATTACCGAATTGTTCCCGGTCACCGGTTGCCTTTGGCCCGACCTAAATCGTTACAAAAAGGGGATCGGTCAGGAGCTGGCTGGCGTGGCGACGGACGCTTTCGGCAGTTCGACATATTTGCCGGGGGCTTGCTCTGTGAATTACTCTGTCACCGGAGCCACCTCCGGCACCTGCCATGTCACGTGATGCCCGGCCCGTCGCAGCATCGCCACGACCTCTTCTACCGGTCGGCGGTCCACCACGGGGAACTGACCGCCGTCCTGGTCTTCCACGGCCTCTGCTCCTGCGCGATAACCCCCGGGTACTGTCGAGCTGGCTGCGCTGATCTGAGTGATGCACGTTTGGGCGAGAAGGTCCCGCAGCGAGGGCGGCTCCCGTGTGGAAAGGACCAGTTCGGCTCGCGGAAAGGCGTGTCGCAACCCACAGTAGAGGCGGATGAGGGTTTCATCATCGACAGGATGCGGAATGACAAAGTCTGCCGGACCTTCGTGAATCCGCGGCAGGCTGAACGCGATGCGGCGATCAGGAAACCGCTCTTTCAGGTAGGCTGCGTGACGGACCATGGCTTTGGCATCGGGCACGGGATCGCCCAGCCCAAGCAGAATTCCCAACCCCAACCGTTTCACGCCACCTTCCGCCGCTCGTTCCAGGCCTTCCAGTCGCCAGGCGTAGTGCGACTTCGGCCCGCGGGGATGGAAATGTCGATAAAGCTCCCAATCGTAAGTTTCCTGGTAGAGGGTCACCCCGATGATGCCGGCTTCCACCAGGGCAGCGTATCCGGCCGTGGATTGCGGAGCGATCTCGACCGCCAGACTGACGGGATATTGTCCGCGAATCGCCCGGATAATCTCGCTGTAATATTCCACGTCGGTTTTCTGGGGGTAGTCTCCCGCGACAAGCAGGATGTGCCGCATTCCCCGGTTTGTCAAAATCTCTGCCTGGTCCAGCGCCTCTTCCGTCGTGAGCCAACGCCGTGGCACCTTCTCCGGAAAGCGAAATCCGCAGTAGAGGCAGTAGTTCACGCAGTAGCTCGACAGGTAAAGCGGAGCGTACACGAGAACCCGCCAGCCTGTCGAACGGTTCGCACTCGTATCATCCTGTCTCTGTCCTTCATGCCCCACGAAGGAGCCAGAAAAATGTTCGCGGGTGAGGCGTCGGGCACTGGCCAGCACATCTTCGAGAGGCCGCTGGCGATCCAGACATGCCTCCAATTGAGCCACCGCTTCCGCCGCCATGTTCTCGTTGTGAACCGCCTGAATTGTTCGGCGCGGAGTTCGCTCACCCTGGCCGCTGAGCCGGGCAAACAGGCCATCCAGCATCTCGGCCGCACGAAAGTCTTCCCCGTCGAGAACTTCTTCCCGCTCGTGGAGAAGCTGGTAGCGCAGTCGCTCAACACGCTCGGCAAAGGGGGAAGCGGCACGCTTCGAAATTTCTTTTTGAGAACTGTTTGGATCTTCTTCGAGGATTGCCCGGGCTTGGCACAAAAGTTCCCAGTGGCGGGCAAAATGGGGATCCCGGTCGGCAAGGTACCTTTCCAAAAACTCCCAGTCCGTGTTCTGTTCAACAAACGTGTTTGTGCTCATAAATCTGGGACCGTGCTTTTACCAGGGGATTATCTCGCGAAGAATATCATCAAAGTCAGTTTTGAGATTCCTTTCTGAATGGTTACCCGGGATGAAAACGTCGGAAGTTTCGAGGGAACCGTAACCGGCCGACTCCGCACTGGTCGGCGTTAGAGTGTTGTAATCGCTGCCGCTTTCTTGTCTCTGTTCAATTGTAGAAGGGAAGGGAGAGAAAGGACAAACACCTCCCTGATCACCACAATGTGAGCCGTCGGCGAGTGTCGTGGCGTGCCGTGTTACTCCGACGGCGAATCGCTGCGGAGAATGGTCCCGCTCACGAACTTGCGGAGGCCTTGGGATGTTTCCAGGAGGATCGCCCCCGTGGAGTCGATCCCGCGGCAAACTCCTTCGTATCGCTGTTTCTCCGTTTCCAGGATGAGGCGTCGCCCTTTCTGAAGGCAGAGGCGATCTGCCTCGCTGGCCAGTTGTGCAGCACCATTCGAAAGCACTTCGAGCTGGCTTTCCATCTGACGAAGAATGCTGACCAGCACATCCGTTCGGTCCACAAAGCTGCCGCAGATGTCGCGGAGACTGGTGACGAATGGACGAAGCTCCTCGGGGGCTTCCCGAGCGGTATTGTTCACATTGACCCCAATTCCAAAAATGGCACACTGGTTGGCGGCGACCTCGACGAGAATTCCGGCGATTTTTCGTCCGGCCGCATACACGTCGTTCGGCCAGTGTAGGCCCAGCGGAACCGAGGGCGGTACGAGAGGCCGGACTGCTTGACAGACGGCGAGAGCTCCGAGCAGTCCAAAGAAACCCACGGCCGTCTCCTGTGGGCGTTCTCGTTTTGCCTCAGAGAATTTCGGCTGATTTTGTGGCTCTGTCACCCCGCTCGGCAGACCGACCGTTTTGCCAGCCTGGGTTGGTGGGGCCAGAATCACCGAGAAGGCGAGGCTTCCCTGCCCCGTCCACCAGCGGCGGTTTCCCCGCCCCCTTCCCGCCGTTTGATGTTCGGCCGCCACCAGAAACGGTAGCGGGAGGTCGGGCCGTAGGACGAGTGTCTTGGCCCGGTTGTTTGTGGAGTCAATTGTTTGCCAAACTTCGCCATCTTGAACAAAAGTTTCCTGGATGATTCTGG
>NZ_JACIYL010000208.1 GCF_014359955.1 Thermogutta sp.
GGGTCAGACGCGTTTGATGAATCGTGCCGTCATCTGCCGGGTCAATTCGAGGTATTTCCGACCGTCTTCCACTGACGGCTCGATCTCGCTACCCTCGTGCCACTCGTTCCAGGAAGTGATGAGGACCCAATCGGGATTGGCAGCGATCGCGGCCTCCCACTGCACGATGTAGCTCTGTCCGTTGTAACGTTCCACCTTCAGGCCGGGCTTGCGGATCTTGGTGTCGTCGTATCCCGGGATGACTGTAAGGGAACTGATCCGGCCGGCATCCCGGGCGAGCTTGACCCACTGTGGGAACGTTTCTGCACACCAAGCCTTCACCTGTTCGAGAGACTTGCCGCGGAGGTGTCCGGCCGTGTTGTAGGTGTGAAGGCCGTCGAAGACCTCAGCGGCCTTGGGGGAGAACTGGTCGCCCTGGAAAATGGCACCTCGGCTGAACGACTTATTGACCATCTGGATGACCTCTGCCCAGGCCGCCACGCCGATTTCGCCGACCGCTCGGCCGTAGATGAAAACGACCGGTTTTCCCTGGACCTGCAGCCAGGCCGGATGGGCCGCGTATTTCTCCAGCAGGCGGACGATATCGTTGGCTGCATTTTTCGGTGTTTTTGGCTGGCCGGGGATCGTTTCGTAGTAGATGGTCACCGCCAGGCCGTGTTCACCGGAAATATCCAGGATCCGCGGCAAGGCCTGATCCTCGAAGGAGCCATGTCCCCACCAACTGGCAATCCAACCCGTCAATCCCGCCTCCTTCGCCCATTGGCAGTGCTGGCGGATGACTTTTGGGTCGTGGGAATCATACGGGCCAAGTTCCGGGTAATGGGTGCTCGAGCCGATCGTTTTGGCGTTCTCGTCAATATCCCGCCAGTGACTCCATCGTCCACTTCCTCCGGTAGCTGCGGGATTACCGTACCACGGGTAGTAGAAGGCCAGGACGTGCCTGGGAGTCTCGCGGTTGGAAGCGGCAGGGGATTCTGCTCCATAAAGGGCCGCCAGGCTGTGCCCGCCCATGGCTAACGTGCCCAAAGCTCCCATGTGGCGGAGAAAATCACGGCGCGTGTTCATCGTTTTACTCCTCACGCTCGGGTGGCATATGGAATTGGGGGAAAAACGCTAGGCTGTCGGGCGGGAATGCTTAATCCCGCGACAATGCGCCCAACAGGATTGCGCTCCGCCCACAGGGCCGACGCATGGCGCATGGTTGAGCGGGTTGTCTCATTGGATTTCAATTTCGTACCACAGGGTCCTGTATTGGGGGCCTATTTCGAGAGCGGCCTGATCGCCACCGGAGACCGTCACCGCGTCCCTGCGGCGTCCCGCTTCGTCGAGGGCATAGACTTTCACGCGGCTGGACGAAACCGGCAGCACGATTCGAGCCGGCACTCCTTCGCAAAGGATCGGCTCGTCGCCCCAGCGGCGTCCCACGGTGACCCGGTCGCCCTCTTTACGGAAGTCCCAGCCTGTGTTCTGGACCTTGCCCGTGGCCGCAAGCAGGATTCGACCGGGCCGATCAAATCCGTCCCCTTTGATCACCGTAAGCGAGACGGTTGCCCAACCCAGTTCCGTTTTCCCAATCTGAACCTGAACGCCATCCAGATTGAAAGTTCTTCCGGCAGGAAAACCGGTCACGAGTTTCGTTCTGGGCGAATTGACCAGAAACACCCCCGCGCCGGGCTGAGAGACATCCCAGCAGATTTGCTGCGTATCGGACAGGAAAACCTTCTGGTCCGCGGCGAGGGTGGGTGGTGGGACGCTATTGCTGGGTTCTTTCAGTGCCATCGCCACCCGGTGGAGCAGGCTCAGGTTGGCGGGAATACCCAGACGGTCCGCGGTGAGCGTCCAGGGATTGAGCGTTTCGCGGAGGAGGGATTGCTCCTTTTCACGGGTCATGCCCACGACCACGGCCGTTCTGGCGGGTTGCACATCGCCCCGATAGAACATGGCGACGCAGGCGGGCATGTGAACGAGCTTGGTGACCTCGCTTTTGATGTCAAAGAAACCCGTGATTTTTCGCGGTTCGTAATCTCGACTGTGGCTGTACGTGAAGCTGAAGATTCCATCCCAATCCTGAAAGGCCCCAAAAGCCGCGATCATGGGGAATCCTTCCGCTGCATATTCATTGGGGGCCGGGTGGTTGTACTCACTCACGGTGAATGGCAGTCCTTCGACACGCCGATTGGCGAGGCCGGACAGTGTGCCTCCCGGCTGATTCACCAGGGGCAGATTGCGCACGTACCAGTTTTCGGGATCCCACGGCCTGCCCGGAAATACAGGATGCTGCCAGTATGCATGCGCATCGATGTAATCCAGCCCGGCTTGAATGTGAACTGGACTGTAGGAAAGTTGCGTTCCCGCGACCAGCGGCTTCAGCTTGAGGTCCTCCTTGAGGAAGCGATACATCTCCCACCAGTAATCGCGTTCCAGGTCCCACAGAAAGTCTGCGAAGTCGGCCCGGGCGGCGGCTGTCATCTGCGGTCCCCGCGCAGGCACGATGGGGACTGTGTCGTTGGCGAGGGATTGCCCCTCTTCCAGGCCGATGACCCCACCCGGCCGGAGTGACACGTCGGCCAGTTCGTACGTGCCGGGACGGAGTTGACTGAACGTGATCCTGGCGTTTGGATCATCGCGATCCGCCACAAAGCTGAGGCGGTATTCTTTCCACTCTGCCGAGGTCTGAACATCCGCGGAAAGACCGAGACGTTCCCAGGGATCGTGGTTCATCATGCAGTTCACGTCGGTCCGGCCGGGTTTGTCCGCTTTCAGCCAGAATCGCAGGGTGTACACCTGACCCTTCTGGACGGGAAAACCACCCTGGCTCAATTGGGGAATCCAGGATTGCTGGCCATTGCGGACGACGCGTAAACGCAGGACGGGTTTGCCCTGGAAACCGTTCGGGATGACCTCCGCGATGACCTCCGAGAGATTGTCACGCTGGAGGTTCCATACCTTTTCCCACTGGCCGGAAAAGTCGCGATTTTTCAGGATTTCCTCGCCCAGTGGCTGTCGCTGGGCATTCCATGCCTTGCGAAGCGCGTCGTCACTGCCGTATTTCTTTTTCAGCCAGGCGTTCCACAGCTTCCGGAGCTGGCTGGCGTACGGTTCGGGCAGATGATCGAACGCTCCCTTGCGGTATTCGTCAAACGCTGCATTCTCGTTGTTGATTTCGACCATCGCGATGGCCGGCTCGTTGATGTAGGCTGTGCCGGTGTAGGGATTGATGTGCGTGAGTAGATCGCGGGCGTATTTTTTCTGGTACTCGATCATCCGGGGTTCAAAGTTGTCGATTCCCTTGTCGTAGTTGGGCAGGCCCTGCACCGCGGGAAAGCCTTCGGCCGGGCCGAACTGACGAGACACGTGCAGATTGATGTTGGTATAGATCCCGTGCAGTTTCAACTGATAGATGAGGTAGTCGAGCTTATCCAGCATCTCGGGGTCGATCGTCAGTTTGTTGGGGCTTTTACCCCAGATGTGGCGATTGTCCATGTGATGCATTCGCACGCAATTGATTCCCAGGCTGGCGAGACGCCTGGCAAGGCGTTCTGCCTCTTCCTTGGTTGGGAAGCAGGCTTCAAAACAGAGATTGGTGGCCCACAGCCGGATTCGCCCGGCATCTGTCACGAAGTGCCCATTTTCCGCCCGGATAAACCCGTGTTTTCCGGCAGGACGGTCAAGCCATTCTGAGAGGTTCGTGATGCTGTCCGTCGGTTCATAGCTCAGGACAAACGGGAACAGCTTGTCTGAATCCCGTGTTTCTTCTCCCCGGGAGAATGTTGCCTGGAAACACAGCGCTCCAAGCAGCAGGACCAGGAAGCAGCCGAACGAAACTTTTCGCCTCATGGTGGGACCTCTTCTTCGGTGCGGAACCTGAATTGATGGTGTTTTGATCCGACACGGCACTCTCACGGCAGACGCACAGTGCGCCGCCGCAAGTAAAGGCGGGCAGTCGAAAGATGATTATAGGCTACAAACTCCAGCCTTTGCGATAGGGTGGATTCAGGAGGGCATTGGCTTCCTCAGAATTGGTGAACCGCAGTTTTTCCGCATCCCAGAAAAGTTTCTTCTGGGTACGGATGGCGATGTTTCCCATGAGCACGACGGCTGCGAGATGGGCTGCATGATCGACGAAATTACTTCCCGGCGCTGGGCCGCCTTTGCAGGCCAGGATCCATTCCTCATAGTGGCCGGGTGAGCGGGGAAGCATCTTGGGGGGATCTCCCACTTCCTTCGCCCGCGACTCCGGCAGGAGGCGGTCGCCCCACAACATTCCCTCGTCACCGACGATGAGTGTGCCGTCGCCGTCGAAGATGTTGCGATCGCCCAGCGCCTTGGGAATCGGTGGCATCATCCCGCCATCATACCACCGCAACACGATTTCCGGGCGATCTCCCTCTGGGGGGAATACATAAGTCACGATTGAGGCGATGGGGGCTGTTTCCCGGGTGATTTCCGGCGGAGCGCTCCAGTGCGTGGAACAGGCTTCCACGGAGACCGGCCATTTGAGTTTCAAGGCTTTAAATGCGGCGGAAAGATTGTGACATCCAATATCCCCCAGCACCCCGGTGCCGAAGTCCCACCAACCCCGCCAGACGAAGGGATGGTAGCACGGGTGGTAAGGACGCTCCGGTGCCGGTCCGAGCCAGAGGTCCCAGTTCAGGTAATCGGGGACAGGGGGCGTTTCTTTGGGCCGGGGAATGCCTCGCGGGGAAATATCGGGACGGCGATTGGACCAGGAATGGATTTCCCGGACCTTTCCGATCGCTCCCGACCAGATGTACTCACAGATGCGGCGGGCTCCCTCGGAGGCCTGACCCTGGTTTCCCATCTGCGTGGCCGTCTTGGCCTGAGCAGCCAGTTCTTTGATGGCGACGGCTTCACCCACGCTGTGGGTTAACGGTTTCTGGCAGAACACGTGCTTGCCCAGCTTGAGTGCCATGGCGGTCACCACGGCATGATTGTGGTCGGGAGTCGCCACCATGACGGCGTCGATGTCCTGTTGTTCTTCCAGCATCTTGCGGAAGTCCACATAGATTTTGGCGCCAGGATACTGAGCGGCGACCTGCTCGGCAAAGCGGCGATCCACATCACAGATGGCCACCACGTTTTCCGTTTTGGCAGCCTGGGCAATGTCGTGTCGTCCCATTCCGCCGACACCGACCGCCGCCACATGGAGCCTGTTGTTTGCGGAGGGTTGACCCGGTTCGAGTCCCAACGTTTTCGCTGAAACGTACATGGCGACGGCTGCGCCAGAACCTGTGGCCAGGAAACTTCGGCGGGATACACGGGTGGGGTGCGACGGGGCCATGGCATCGTCTCCCATGAACAAAGTGTGGTGCACGGGTTGGTGCAGTACGCGACGGCATTGTAATGGAGACGATTGCCGAAAGAAAGTCACCGGGCCCAGGGACCCCTTTGCCAAGGGGATCAGCAAGAGATTATCATGATGGGCGTTTGGACTTGTTACCCACGAGATGGCACTTCTGGGATCAATCGCGAGGAGGAGACAGCTATGGATCTGACACGTCGCGAATGCCTTAAACTGGGTGCTGCAGCCGCCCTAATCGCGGCGGTGAAGAAAGCGTCCTTTGCGGGACTGGAGCGCAAGAAAATCCCGGTCGGGGTTCAGCTCTATTCCGTACGCCAGGATGCCGCCAAGGATTTGCCGGGAGTGCTCAAGGCCATCAAAGAGATGGGCTACGAAGGCGTGGAATTTGCAGGCTACTACGGGCACGACGCGAAGACGATTCGCAAATGGCTCGATGAGAACGGCCTGAAATGTTGCGGAACGCACACGGGCTGGGACACACTTCAGCCCGATAAGCTGGAAGCCACCATCGAATTCAATCAAACGATCGGAAACAAATATCTCATTTGCCCGTGGCTGAACCCGGCTGAGTTTGCCGCCAGCAAAGAAAAAACGATCGAGTTTGCCAAGCGATTCAATGAACTGGCAGAGAAGGTGAAGGAAAAAGGGATGCTTGTGGGGTATCACGCACACGGGGGCGACTTCAAGAAGCTGAATGGCGAAACGGCGTGGGAGATCTTCTTCAGCCATACCGTCCCCGAGGTCGTCATGCAAATGGACATTGGTAACTGCCTGGGCGGCGGTGGGGATCCCTACGCGATTCTGGAGAAGTTTCCCGGCCGGGCAAAGACCATTCACCTGAAGGAGCACGGTGGACCGCAGGGGGCAGTCATTGGAGAAGGCGAGGTCAAATGGGACT